>NZ_JANEWH010000078.1:0-22865 GCF_028069715.1 Kluyvera sp. Awk 3
TCTTTATATTTATGCCCACCGCGACGTGGTAAAAAAATGGCTACCAGGTCGCTGTTGCTTCTTAAACAGTCCGGAAAATCGTCGTTTTTCTGCGCGAATATCCCGCCAGCTTGATTTAGCACGTGATGAGGCACGCTTTGGGCTTACCAAAGGAAAGCCTTTCAGGTAACATCAAAAGCCCTTTTCACTACATAAGAAGTAACGTTCACTATGACTCAAGTCGCGAAGAAAATTCTGGTAACGTGCGCCCTGCCGTACGCCAACGGTTCCATCCACCTCGGCCATATGCTGGAGCACATCCAGGCTGATGTCTGGGTCCGTTACCAGCGAATGCGCGGCCACGAGGTTAACTTCATCTGCGCGGACGATGCCCACGGCACGCCGATTATGCTGAAAGCACAGCAACTGGGCATTACCCCAGAGCAGATGATTGCCGAGATGAGTCAGGAGCATCAGACGGACTTTGCGGGCTTTAACATCAGCTATGACAACTACCACTCAACGCACAGCGACGAGAACCGCGAGCTGTCCGAGCTGATTTACGGTCGCCTGAAAGAGAACGGTTTTATTAAAAACCGCACCATCTCTCAGCTGTACGATCCGGAAAAAGGCATGTTCCTGCCGGACCGTTTCGTTAAAGGCACCTGCCCGAAATGTAAATCACCGGACCAGTACGGCGATAACTGCGAAGTGTGCGGCGCGACCTATAGCCCAACCGAGCTTATCGAGCCGAAATCCGTGGTGTCTGGCGCCACGCCGGTGATGCGTGAGTCTGAGCACTTCTTCTTTGATCTGCCGTCCTTCAGCGAAATGCTGCAGGCGTGGACCCGCAGCGGCGCGCTGCAGGAGCAGGTCGCCAACAAAATGCAGGAATGGTTTGAATCCGGCCTGCAGCAGTGGGATATCTCCCGCGATGCGCCGTACTTCGGCTTTGAAATCCCGAACGCGCCGGGCAAATATTTCTACGTCTGGCTGGACGCGCCAATCGGCTACATGGGTTCCTTCAAGAACCTGTGCGATAAGCGCGGCGACACCACCAGCTTCGACGCGTACTGGAACAAAGACTCTGACGCCGAGCTGTATCACTTTATCGGTAAAGACATTGTCTACTTCCACAGCCTGTTCTGGCCGGCGATGCTGGAAGGCAGCAACTTCCGCAAACCGACCAACCTGTTCGTCCACGGCTACGTGACGGTGAACGGCGCGAAGATGTCCAAATCTCGCGGCACCTTCATTAAAGCCAGCACCTGGCTGAACCATTTCGATGCCGACAGCCTGCGCTACTACTACACGGCGAAGCTCTCATCCCGCATCGACGATATCGACCTGAACCTGGAAGACTTTATCCAGCGCGTCAACGCCGACATCGTCAACAAAGTGGTCAACCTGGCTTCCCGTAACGCTGGCTTTATTGCTAAGCGTTTCGACGGCGTGCTATCTGCTGAACTGGCTGACCCAGAGCTGTATAAAACCTTCACCGACGCGGCAGCCAGCATCGGCGAAGCGTGGGACAGCCGTGAATTCGGTAAAGCGATTCGTGAAATCATGGCACTGGCCGACGTGGCTAACCGCTACGTTGACGAGCAGGCGCCGTGGGTGGTGGCGAAACAGGAAGGCCGCGACGCCGACCTGCAGGCTATCTGCACCATGGGTCTGAACATGTTCCGTGTGCTGATGACCTGGCTGAAGCCGGTTCTGCCAGAGCTGGCCGCGCGTACCGAAGCGTTCCTCAACACTGAACTGAGCTGGGATGCGATCAACGCGCCGCTGGTGGGTCATAAGATCAACACCTTCAAGGCGCTGTATAACCGTATTGAAATGAAACAGGTGGAAGCGCTGGTGGAAGCGTCAAAAGAAGAAGTGAAAGCTGCCGCAGCCCCGGTAACCGGCCCGCTGGCGGACGATCCGATTCAGGAAACCATCACCTTTGACGATTTCGCCAAAGTTGACCTGCGCGTGGCGCTGATTGAAAACGCCGAGTTCGTGGAAGGTTCCGACAAGCTGCTGCGTCTGACGCTGGATCTGGGCGGCGAGAAACGTAACGTCTTCTCCGGCATCCGTTCCGCATACCCGGACCCGCAGCCGCTGATCGGCCGCCTGACCATCATGGTGGCCAACCTGGCGCCGCGTAAGATGCGCTTCGGCATCTCGGAAGGGATGGTGATGGCCGCAGGTCCTGGCGGCAAAGATATCTTCCTGTTAAGCCCGGATGACGGGGCGAAACCAGGCCAGCAGGTAAAATAAACTGCATAAAAAAACGCTGCTTCGGCAGCGTTTTTTTGTAGGGTTTGGCTCAATACATTCCCGACGGTATAGCTTATTTCGCCGCGTGCTCGCGAATCGCCAGGCCGCGCAAGAAGTAGCGCAGGAACTGGTCGCCGCATTCGCGGAAGTTTTTGTGGTCCGGCGCGCGCATCATGGCGGTGATTTCCGGCATCGACACGCGGAACTGCTGCTGCGTCAGGATCGCCAGAATATCATCGGTTTTCAGCGCAAAGGCGATACGCAGCTTTTTCAGTACGATGTTGTTGTTAATACGGCGTTCCACCGCCAGCGCCGGAGCGGATTCATCGCGACCACGTTTTTCGTAGATCAGGCCGTTCAGGAAGCACGACAGCATAATGTCCGGGCAACGTACGAAGCCTTCCTCATCCTCTTTGCGCAGCCACGGCACCAGCTGTTCAGCGGTGACGGCGGCTTCGCCCAGCGCGAAGATACGCACCAGATCGTTGTTGTTCATTTTCAGGATGTAGCGGACGCTGCGTAAAATATCGTTACTGACCATAGTGCCTTCGACGGTGGTGATGAAAAATTCGATGACCGATTCTACACGAATTACAGTCCCAGCGCCTCTTTCAGGCTCTTTAAATAGCGACGGCTCACCGGCACGGTCTGACCGTTACGCAGCAGCAGTTCAGCCTGGCCGTTATCCTCGAGACGAATTTCTTTCAAATGCGCCATGTTCACCAGATGCTGGCGATGACAGCGAATCAGCGGCGTGCGGCTCTCCAGCGTGCGCAGCGTCAGTTCGGTAAAACCCTCTTTGCCCTCGCCGCTGGTCACGTATACCCCGCTCATCCGGCTGCTGACAAACGCGACATCGTCCATTTGCAGCAGATAAATACGACTGTGCCCGGTACAGGGGATAAACTTCAGCGCCTGCTGGCCCTCGCTGAGCACCGAGACGTCCTGCGCCGCGCGTTCTTGCCGCAGGCGGGCGAGCGTTTTTTCCAGGCGTTTCTCTTCAATGGGCTTGAGCAGATAATCAAACGCATGCTCTTCAAACGCTTTGACCGCATATTCGTCAAAAGCGGTCAGAAACACGATGTATGGGCGATGTTCCGGGTCAAGCATGCCGACCATTTCCAGGCCGCTGATGCGCGGCATCTGAATGTCCAGAAACAGCACGTCCGGACGCAGACGGTGCACCGCACCGATAGCCTCCACCGCATTGGCACACTCGCCGACAATCTCCAGGTCCGCCTGGGTTTGCAGCAGCACGCGCAGGTTCTCCCGCGCCAGCGGTTCATCATCGACAATCAGCACTTTAATCATGCGCTCTCCTCCAGAGGTAACCGCAGGGTAACACGGGTGAAACGGTCCGCTTCGCAGGCAACCGAGATGCCGCAGTCTTCGCCAAAGCGCATCTTGAGACGCTTATCCACCAGGCTCATGCCCAGCCCGCTGGACGGCGCGTTGGGCTGATACAGACCGGCGTTATCTTCAATCTCGAGCAGCAGATGCTGCCCCTGCTGGCTGGCGCGTAGCGTAATTTCGCCAACGTCCAACAACTGCGAGGTGCCGTGTTTAATGGCGTTCTCCACGATAGGTTGCAGGGTAAATGCCGGAAGCTGCTGGTTTGACAGCGCATCGGGTATCTCCAGATGCACCTGCAGCCGCGACTGAAAACGCGCCTTCTCGATTTGCAGATAGGCGTTCACGTGTTCTATTTCATCGGCCAGGGTGACAATTTCCGACGGGCGCTTGAGGTTCTTACGGAAAAAGGTCGACAGATACTGCACCAGCTGGCTGGCCTGCTCGCTGTCGCGGCGAATCACTGCCTTCAGCGTATTCAGCGCGTTAAACAGAAAATGGGGGTTCACCTGCGCGTGCAGCAGCTTGATTTCCGACTGCGTCAGCAGCGCTTTTTGCCGCTCGTACTGCCCGGCCAGAATCTGCGCCGACAGCAGCTGCGCGATGCCTTCGCCGAGGGTGCGGTTAATCGAGCTGAACAGCCGATTTTTGGCTTCGTACAGCTTAATGGTGCCGATGACCCGCTGATTTTCGCCGCGCAGCGGGATCACCAGCGTCGAGCCCAGTTTGCAGTTGGGGTGAATGGAGCAGCGGTACGGCACTTCGTTGCCATCGGCGTACACCACCTCACCGGTTTCAATGGTTTTCTGCGTATAGCGCGAAGAGATCGGCTTGCCCGGCAGATGATGGTCTTCGCCGATGCCGGTAAAGGCGAGCAATTTTTCCCGGTCGGTGATCGCCACCGCGCCGATGTCCAGCTCCTGAATTAGCACCTGCGCCACCTTCATGCTGTTTTCTTCATTGAAGCCCTTGCGCAAAATCCCTTCTGTCGAGGCGGCAAGCTTCAGGGCGGTGGCCGAAAACGCCGAGGTATATTTCTCAAACATCGCCCGTTTATCCAGCAGGATGCGCATAAACAGCGCCGCGCCGACCGTGTTGGTGACCATCATCGGCGCGGCGATGCTTTGCACCAGATGCAGCGCGTCTTCAAACGGGCGCGCAATCAGCAGAATAATCAGCATCTGTACCAGCTCGGCGACAAAGGTAATCGCCCCCGCCGTCCACGGGCTAAAGACTTTATCCGGGCGACCACGGCGAATCAGGATGCTGTGCACCAGCCCGCCCAGCAGCCCTTCCACCATGGTGGAGATCATACAGCTGAGCGCGGTCATCCCGCCCATTGAGTAGCGGTGCAGCCCGCCGGTCAGGCCGACCAGCCCACCGACTACCGGCCCCCCCAGCAGGCCGCCCATCACGGCGCCAATGGCGCGAGTGTTGGCGATAGAGTCTTCAATATGCAGAC
Organism: Kluyvera sp. Awk 3; assembly: GCF_028069715.1. Lineage (NCBI taxonomy): Bacteria > Pseudomonadati > Pseudomonadota > Gammaproteobacteria > Enterobacterales > Enterobacteriaceae > Kluyvera > Kluyvera sp. Awk 3. The sequence continues at coordinate 5,057 of NZ_JANEWH010000078.1, forward strand.
CAAAGTAGGTGCCGAGGATACAAAAAATGGAGAAGGTGACGTAACACAACAGCTTGTGCGGCAAACGCACGGTGACCTGCATCAGGGGAATGAACAGCCGCGTCTTGCTCATCAACCAGGCGATGACCAGAAAAACGCACATCTGCTGAAGCAGCAGCAACACCAGATTAAACTCGTACATACCCCGACACCACAGCAGAAATAAAACTGCGTAACATACACTTAGTCGGCATAACTTTCTTTGAAACCTGGCAAAAAAAGTGCAAAAAATGCTACCGATCACATTTTATCCATTCCGTCCGGGAGTGAAACGAATAAAAAACAACCGCAACAGGCCGCGACGGCAAACCCCGTCTAAAGTTAAATGGGGGATCGCATGCCCGGAGGATAAGATGGCGCTTTACACGATTGGCGAAGTGGCTCAGCTCTGTGATATCAACCCGGTAACGCTGCGGGCCTGGCAGCGGCGCTACGCGCTGTTAAAACCGCAGCGCAGCGATGGCGGGCACCGCCTGTTTAACGATGCCGATATTGACCGCATCCGCGAAATCCAGCGTTGGATAGAAAACGGTGTCCAGGTCAGTAAAGTCAAAAACCTGCTGAGTGAGCCGGATGACGGCTGGCATGAACAGCAGGAGACTGCGCTGCGCGACCTGCGCAACGGCAACCTCACCCATCTGCGACAATGGGTGAAAGAGCTGCGTCGCAGTCATAGCGCCCGAACCCTGGTGGATAATCTCTTCATCCCATTGCGTCAGCGTCTGCAAAACGCGCAGGTGGCGCTGCCGACTCTGCTTGGTCTGCTGGATGGCGTACTGATTAACGACATTGCGCTCAGCCTCGCTTCCGCCCGGCGTAAATCCGGACCGCACGCGCTGGTGGTGGGCTGGAACGTCACCGATATCACCCGGCTGTGGCTGGAGGGTTGGGTGGCCTGTGAACAGGGATGGCGCGTCGACGTACTGGCCCACCCGCTCACGCAGATTCAGCCAGAGCTGTTCCCCGGCCAGACGCTGTTAATCTGGTGCGGTGCGGCCCCTGGCGCCCAACAGCTACAGCAGCTTGCACGCTGGCAGGAAGACGGCGTGGCCTTCGCACTTCCTGCTAATTAATCGTTCGTTAACAGCTGAGCTTCGCGGTATAATCTTTTGGTTAACAAAAGGAGTACACAATGAAGTCAGCTAAATTCGCCGCGATCGTCCTTTTTGCCCTGATGGCTATCAGCGGAATTGGTGGCGTGATGCTCGCCGGCTACTCGTTTATTGTGCGCGGCGGTGTCGGCTGAGCCTCAGGCTTAAGCGCTCAAAGGCGCGGTCGACGATAATCGCCGCCAGCGCCACCAGAATTGCCCCCTGCACCACATAGGCCGTATTGAATCCACTCAGGCCAATGATAATTGGCGTGCCCAGCGTATTGGCCCCCACCGTTGAGGCGATGGTCGCCGTGCCAATATTGACGATAACCGACGTGCGGATACCCGCCACGATCACCGGTGCCGCCAACGGCAGCTCGACTTTCCACAGCCGCTGTCCTCCCGTCATGCCCATTCCTTCCGCCACGCTCAGCGCCCCGACGGGTACCGACGCTAATCCGGCCAGCGTTCCCTGCAGTACCGGCAGAATACCGTAGAGAATCAGCGCGACAATCGCCGGCTGTTCCCCAAAGCCCATCACCGGCACCGCCAGCGCCAGCACCGCTACAGGCGGAAAGGTTTGCCCCATCGCCGCCAGCGTTTCCACCAGCGGACGAAACTCGCGCCCCGCAGGACGCGTAACCAGCACGCCCGCGCCAACGCCAATCACAACCGCCGCCAGGCTGGAGATGACCACCAGCTTGCCGTGCGCCAGCGTCAGCGCAAGAAACCCCGCCTGCTGATACAGCGGGCGCGGTTGTTCCGGAAAAAGCGTGTGAAACAGCGGCTCGCTATACGGCAGGCCAATCAGCAGTGCGATAAACAGTGCCAGCAGCCATAGCAGCGGATCACGAAGGATGCGCATCGGCAGGCTCCTCACGCAGCAGGTCGGCAAAATGCAGCGCCCCGTATGCCACGCCTTTCTCGTTGACCACCGGCAACACCGTACGCCGCTGGGCCATAAACCCCGACAGCGCATCGCGCAGCGATAACGAATCGGCTATCGCTTCTCCTGCAACGCGTTCACCGTGGCGCACATAGTCGGCCACCTGGCGTAACGACAGCAGGCGTACACCCAGCTCGCTGCGACCAAAAAAGGTGCGGACAAACTCATTGCCCGGAGCGCTGAGCATATGCAGCGGCGAGCCCTGCTGCACCACTTCACCGCCATCGAGTAAAATCAGGTTATCCGCCAGACGCAGCGCTTCATCAATATCATGCGTCACCAGCACGATGGTACGCCCCAGCAGCCGGTGAATGCGGCGCATCTCCTGCTGCAACGCGCTACGGGTAACCGGGTCCAGCGCGCCGAAAGGTTCATCCATCAGCAAAACGTCGGGATCGCCCGCCAGCGCCCGCGCCACGCCGACGCGCTGCTGCTGGCCGCCGGAAAGCTGATGCGGGTAACGACCGCGCAGCGTGGGTTCCAGCCCGAGCAGGGCCATCAGTTCGTCGATACGCGCGTTCATTCTGGCCTTCGGCCATTTCAGCAGTTGCGGTACGGTGGCGATGTTCTGAGCGACCGTCCAGTGCGGAAACAGGCCAATCGATTGAATGGCGTACCCCATTCGTCGGCGCAGCGCCAGCAGCGACTGCTCGCGGATATCCTGCCCGGCGAAGCGAATCATCCCGCTGTCCGGCTCCACCAGTCGATTAATCATCTTCAGGGTGGTCGATTTTCCCGAGCCGGAAGTGCCAATCAGCACCGAGAACGCGCCTTCCTCAAGACGTAGTGACAGGTTTTTCACCGCCGGATGACCGCCGAATGTTTTATTGACCTGCGAAAATTCAATCACCGGCTTCTCCTTGAAGTAAGGTGGCGGCCAGACTCAGCAGCGCATCCAGGGTTACCGCCAGCGCAATCACCGGGATCACCCCCAGTAGCACCAGATCCAGCGCGCTACTGAGCAGCCCCTGAAACACCAGCGCGCCAAAGCCACCTGCGCCAATCAGCGCGGCGACCACCGCCATCCCCACGGTCTGTACCACCACGACCCGCAGGCTGCGCAGCAGCACGGGCAGCGCCAGCGGCAGTTGCACACGCAGAAAAGTTTGACCACGGCCCATGCCCATCGCCGCCGCGCTTTCCAGCACCTGCGGCGACACCTGCTGCATCCCGGCGACCACGCCACGTACCAGCGGCAACAGCGCGTAGAGCACCAGCGCAATCAGCGCGGGCGCCAGGCCGGTGCCAGCCACGCCAAACGTCGCCAACCACGGAAAACGCTGCGCCAGCCCGGCCAGCGGCGCAATCAGCACGCCAAATAGCGCGACAGAAGGAATGGTTTGAATAATGTTCAGCACCGTGAAGACGCTCGACTGCCGTCGCGGATGACGCCAGCACGCCATCCCCAGCGGAACGCCAATCAGCAGCGCGGGCAGCAGCGTGCCCCACAACAGAGTCAGATGCTGGTACAGCGCGTCATTGAAGGTATCCTGGCGGTTGGCATATTCTTTGAGTAGCGATAACCCATCCAGCGCCCCGCTCGCAAGCAGCCAACATGGCAGCAGCCACAGTTGAACGTTAAGCAGCCATCGCCACGCCGCGCGAGTCGTGAGACGACGAATCGCATCGTTGGCGATAAGCAGCATCAGCAGTAACCACAGCCATAGTCCGCTGCCGGGCGAGGTACGCGCCAGCGGGCTGGCGCTTGCCGCAAGATGGTTGGCGGCCTCCCCCGCAGCCCATAGCAATAGCGTGAAGCCCGACTGCGCCAGCAGCAGAATAAGCAGGCCGGGAAAGCGGCCGGGCAGCCAGCATAAAATCCACAACGCCGCCGGTACCGCCAGCAGCGCCAGCGGCGAGAACGACCAGATTTGCCATAACCACAGGCCATTGCCCGAAACCAGCCGGTTCGGGGCAAAATTGGCAAACGGTAGCGCGCTGGCGGCCAGCAGCATCAGTGCCAGCAGCGCCACCACGCGGTTAGAACAACGAGTCATGGGGATAATCGGTTACTTCACCCACCCTTTTTCTTTCAGGTAGCCCGCCGCCACGCTTTTCGCATCCAGCCCTTCTACCGCAATTTTGGCGTTCAGGGTTTGCAGCGTTTTTTCATCCAGGCTGGCAAACACCGGCTGTAACCATTTTTCGATATCCGGATAGGCTTTCAGCACCGCTTCGCGTACCACCGGCGTGGGCGCATAGATAGGCTGCACGCCTTTCGGATCGCTGAGGGTTTGCAATCCTAGCGCCGCCACGGGGCCGTCGGTGCCATAGGCCATCGCCGCGTTCACCCCCGAAGTTTGCTGGGCGGCGGCTTTGATGGTCACCGCCGTGTCGCCACCGGCCAGCGACAGCAGTTGATCCTGGGAGAGTTTAAAATCGTAGGCTTTTTCGAAGGCAGGCAGCGCGTCCGGGCGTTCGATAAATTCCGCCGAGGCCGCCAGCTTGAAGGTGCCGCCATCCTTAAGATAGCGGCCCAGATCGGCAAGCGAGGTGAGCTTATTTTTTTCGGCCACGTCTTTGCGCACGGCAAGGGTCCAGGTGTTATTCGCAGGCGCGGGCGTCAGCCAGACCAGATGATTTTTCTGCGCGTCCAGCGCTTTCACCTTGTCATAGCCCGCTTTAGCGTTTTTCCACGCCGGGTCGTTTTCCTCTTTGAAGAAGAAAGCGCCGTTACCGGTGTACTCCGGGTAGATATCCAGCGCGCCGGAAGTGATGGCGCCGCGCACCACCGGCGTGGTGCCCAGTTGAACTTTATTGACGGTGCTGACACCGTGGCTTTCCAGCACCTGCAAAATCAGATTACCGAGCAGCGCCCCTTCGGTGTCAATTTTTGATCCTACTTTCACCGGCTCGGCAGCCAGCGCCGGCAGGCTTACCGCGGCCAGCAATGCCAGCGTCCATCCCCTTGCAATCGTCATACGCTTTCCTCTTATTTTGCGCTCAATTAACAGGCGCTTAAGCAAAAAGCGTAGACGAAAATAGAGAATTCAGCCCTGTTCCGGCATTTTTAACGGGATCGTCAGCAAACTGGCGGCAAAATACAGCAGCGCAATTACCCACAGCGTGCCTTCAACGCCCAGCGGATTCACGCACAGCGTCACGATAAACGGCCCGACGAAGTTGCTGAGGCCGGATCCGAGATTGAGACAGGAGATCGCCGCGCCTTTGTTTTCCGGCAGCAGTGAAGGAATAAGCGCGCTTAACGGGCCGAACGCGCCAAGGCCGATGGCATAAATCGCCAGCGCGGCAATCAGCGCTGCGCTACTGTGGCCGAACAACACCGGCGCGTAGCAGACCGCCAATGCCGCCAGCCCGCACAGCGTGCCGGCAAACCACACTACCGTGTTGCGCCAGCCAATGGTGTCGCCCAGCCAGCCGAAGAAGTAGTTGGCGAAGATATTAATCACGTTCACCAGCCCCCAGATGGTCAGCCACTCTTCAATGCTGAACCCAAAGCGCGGCAGATACACCGGCATCAGGATCACCAGCGAGAATTTGCCGATATCATTGATGCTTTTCACCACCACGGCGATACGCATTTTCGGCTCACGTACCAGCACAATGAGGCCTTCCGCCAGCGCCTGGCCAACCGCCTGCCCCTGCTGCCATTGAGGCTTATCGCGGTTGAGGATCAGCGCGCAGCCGCAGCCCGCCAGCACGAAAATAAAGCCGGACAGCAGCGTGGTCGTTTCCCCCAGGCGCGGGATCATAAAGCCCGAGAACCATGGCCCGACGATGGTCATGCCGACGCCGAAGGCAATCCAGAACCAGGAAACGGCGCGCCCCAGAATGCGGCTTTCACAGCGCTGGTTGATCCACACCAGGAACGAATAGGCAAATAGCGGATAAGCCATGCCGCGTACCGCGTAGCTCACCATCATTAGCGGATAGTTGCTATCAGGCAGCGCGACAAAGATAAACGGCACCGAACCGACAAAATAGAGAATCGTCGCCAGCCACATCAGGCGACGAACGCCCAGCACGCCCGCGCCAATTCCGGAGAACCAGGAGATCGCCGCCACGCACAGGCCAAAGACCGAAGACAGCAGGCTGATATGCACCGCATCAAGGCCGCGCTGCTGTAGCAGTGATGCCAGCCAGCTTTGTTCAATGGTGGCGCCGGTAATAAACAGGAAGACGCCGACAAATCCCCACACCAGCTCGCGCGGCAGACCCAGCCTCGCCCAGATACCCTGTTGAATATATAAACTTTGATCGGTCATTTCTGTTATCCACAAAATTCCCGGGGTCGCGATACTCGCCCGGGAAAGTACTTACACGTTATGTAACTGTTCTAACTGCTGCTGTTTCGCTTTCAACAGGCTGCGGTTGACGTGCCCGACGGTGTTATCGCCCCAGCACTGGTCATACGGCATTCCGGTCAGGCTTTCGATCACCGCTTTGGTGTCGGCGGTAACCGTAGCTTTGCTGCCGCCTTGCTTCAGGCGCGCCACTTCGTCATTCAGCACCGCGTGGGTACGGCTGTTCACCTTGAACTGGAAGGCGGACCAGATGCCCCACAGGGTGAGAACCACCGGCAGCACAATCATGATGACGAGGATCATATTGATCGCCGACTGCGGCTGGCTGCTGTGCCCGGTAATAAAGCCGGACATTTGCAGCGCGACGCCCACCAGGAAGATGGAGAATGCCTGAGACGCTTTACGCAGCAGGCTCATAAAGCCCGCGAAGATCCCTTCACGACGGTTGCAGGTCAGAATCTCATCCACATCGGCCACGAAGGTGTAGTTGTTCCACGGAATGGAGTAGATACCGCCGCGCGCCAGACCCGCCACGCCCGCCGCCAGATACAGCAGCGACATGCTGGTGGAGCCATAGACATAGGTCAGGGCGAACAGCGCAAAGGCCACCAGCGCCATCAATGCCTGGGTAGCAAACGCCCGGGACGGGGAGTAACGCAGCGTCAGCCAGGTTGCCACGCCGACGCCGAAGAACTGCAGACCGTTAATCACGCTCAACAGGTTACTGGCCACCACTGACGAGGTGGCCAGCGCGAAGACCACGAAGTAGGTAAAGACGGAGTTGAAGATATCCTGCGCGACAGAGCCGCCAAGGTACATGCCGAGGTGGGAGCGGAAGGTTTTGATTTTCAGCGTGGACACAAAATCGTAGTAGATATCGAACAGACGTTTGCCCAGCGGCTGCTTCTCTTCGCTCGCCACGCTGCGCTCACTCAGCTCAATCTCTTCAATTGAACGTTCCCAGGTGCCGAAATAGACGAAGAACAGCACCACCATAAAGGCGACCGTGAAGATAGCCCCGGCGTAGAAGAAAGAGATAGCCGAGTCGGAACCAAAGTAGGCCAGCAGACGCCCCGGCAGGAACGCAGCGGTGAAGCCGGCGAACTGGGCAATGTACATACGTGCGCTGGTCAGTTTAGAGCGTTTGGTAAAATCGGAGGTCATCTCCGCCGACAGGGTGTCGTACGGGATCAGAATCATCGAATAGACGATTTCAAACAGGATGTACACCAGCAGGTAGATCCAGTAGTTGAAACCCTGAACCCACAGCAGGCTGTAGACCGCCACCAGCGGAATGCTCAGCAGCAGAAAGAAGCGGCGGCGACCAAAACGGCGGCCGAGGCGCGTTTTGTGGAAGTTATCGGAAATGTACCCCATGCACGGGCACATGATGACGTCGACGATACGCGCCACAGCAAACAGCGAGCCTGCCTCAATGGGCGTCAGGCCGCAGAATGTGGTCAGGAAGAACAGCAGCCAGGCGCTCACCAGAGTAAACGCGCCTGAACCGATCACATCCGCAAGGCCATAGCAGATGTAGTTGTGGAGTTTTATTTCCCGCACTTTTTTTATCATTTTCCATCCCCTTGAACAGTACAGAACGGCGAGGCGAAAGCCGCGCCGTCATCAAATAGCTTCAGGCGTCGGCGTTTTCCTGCACGATGGCGTTGATGTTCCATCCCTGCGGCAGCGGCGTCGGGCGACGAATGCGCAGATCGTTAAGCGTCAGATCCTGTACACCGTTGGCGTAGAACGCCGGTAGGCCGCCAGGATAGGCATCGACACCCCAGGCGCGGCCGGTTTGCGGGTTCACGCGGTAGGCGTTATCGAGCCCCATGCCAGTTGGGCTCGCCGGGTTGCACGGTGGGCGCACGTCATAGCAGCCCTGCTCGTCAGAAGGGCCGGAAAGCTGCTGCAGCGACAGCCCGTTGAAGGTGACATGATGAATATCGCCCTGTGTTTCCGCGTGCAGGTTGATGGCCCCTTCGCTCACGCCGGAGAGCTGGCTAAAGGTGATGTCTTCAACCTGGCCCGGCTGAACCTGCGGGTCGCGATGGCGCACCGAGATAAAGACCGGATCGGCTTTTCCCCAGTGGCACGGGTGACCGTGGCGGCAGTCGAACAGAATGTTGCTGAAAATCATCTGGCTGAACCGGCCGCCATCGCGGGAGACCAGGCCGATGCCGCGGTTGGACTCAAAGATTGAACAGTTGTGCACGGCGACATGGCTGATATCGGCGAAGGTTTCGGTGCCGATTTTGATAGCGCAACTTTTCGAACGAATCAGGCAATTGCTGACCACCACGTGGCGGGTCGCCTGTTGGAGTTCCTGCGGTTTGCGGGTCGTTTTGATACAGATGCCATCATCGGCAGCGCTGAAGTAGCTATCGCTAATATGCACATGCTGGCAGCTGTCGATATCCAGCGCATCGGTGTTGGACAGCGCCAGATCGTTATCAATGGTCAGATTTTGAATGAATACCTGATTACAGCTCACCAGATGCGCGGTCCACATCGGCGAGTCGCTGATGGTGATATCACGAATGCGCACCTGCTGGCAGCCTTCCAGCACCAGCATGCGCGGGCGCATGGTTTTCGGCTGGCGATAACCCTGCTCATCGGCGCGCTCTGCGAACCAGGCGCTCGCGCCCCCTGCCAGACAACCTTCGCCGCTCAGCGTAATGTGATGAGCGTTACGGGCATAAATCAGCGCCATGCGGGAGAGTTCAGCAACGGTTTGCGTCAACTCTGCCGGATAATCCTCAGCGTTCGGGCTGGCCAGCAAACGCGCGCCGGCCTCCAGATGCAAGGTAAAGTTGGACGGTAGAATCAGCGTGCCGGTCATCCAGTCGCCCGCCGACACCACCAGCGTGCCGCCGCCGGCGCGGTCAATTTCGTCAATCAGCTGCTGCAGCTGCGCGGTCAGCGGCGTTTTACCGCTGCGGTCGAGAGAGGTGTTATGCAGTGAAATCTTCATGTGGCTACCTGCGAATGTTGAGATAGCTGCATTTAACGCGGATTCGCTGCGCCTCTCGCGGGGCAGAAGCGGGCTTTTTTACGTATTAGTGAATGGGGTCACGCCTGTTATGGCGGCCTGAGACGGGTTTTGAGCAAGCGCACAAAACGCGATGTGTCGGGGTAGGTGATAAGTGAGGAACGTCACAAAAAGAAGCTTAGTTAGCGCGTTAAACGGGCCGTTTAGCGCAGATTGCACGGTGATAAGCGGAGAATAGCGAGGGGGATCACAGAATGATGCGGGAGTGGGGTTTGAGGGGTTGCCCCCTCACCCTAACCCTCTCCCCGCTGGGGAGAGGGGACCGTTGAGTGCGGCCTGATAGTTTGTACTGAACTGAAGGGTCGCCTTACAGCAGCTCGAATTCGCCCTGCTTCACACGCGCCGAATCCACGCCGATAAAGACGTTAAACTTGCCCGGCTCAGCGGCGTATTTCATCTGCTGGTTCCAGAACTTCAGCGCGTTAACGTCAATCGGGAAGCTCACGGTTTGAGTTTCACCTGGCTTCAGCGTCACCTTCTCAAAGCCTTTCAGCTGTTTCACCGGGCGGCTCATCGACGCGGTCACGTCCTGCAGGTACATCTGAATTACCGTCGCCCCTTCACGTTTGCCGGTGTTGGTCACCTGCACGCTGGCGGTGACGCTGCCGTCAGCCTTCATGGTCGGTGCGGACATTTTCACGTCGGAGACCGAGAAAGTGGTGTAGCTCAGACCGTAGCCGAACGGATACAGCGGGCCGTTGGCTTCGTCAAAGTAGCGCGAGGTGTACTTGTTTGGCTTGTCGGCGTTGTATGGACGACCGGTGTTCAGGTGGCTGTAGTACTGCGGAATCTGCCCCACGGAGCGCGGGAAGGACATCGGCAGCTTCCCGGATGGGTTGTAGTCGCCAAACAGCACGTCGGCGATGGCGTTACCGCCTTCGGTACCGGCGAACCAGGTTTCCAGAATAGCGTCGGCCTGCTGGTCCTCTTTCACCAGCGTCAACGGACGACCGTTCATCAGCACCAGAACCAGCGGTTTGCCAGTGGCTTTCAATGCCGCAATCAGATCCTGCTGGCTTTTCGGAATTGACAGTTCGGTACGGCTGGAGGCTTCGTGGGCCATGCCCTGCGCTTCGCCCACCACCGCCACAACCACGTCGGACTGCTTCGCTGCGGCTACCGCTTCGTCAATCATCGCCTGCGGCGAGCGCGGGTCGACCTTCACCGCTTCCTCATAGAGGTTGAGGAAGTCGATGATGCCTTTGTCGCTGGTCACGTTCGCGCCTTTGGCGTACAGCACTTTGCCTTCGCCGCCCATCACGTTTTTAATCCCGGTCAGTACGGTCACGGACTGTCCAGCCACACCGGCGGCAGACCAGCTCCCCATCACGTCACGCTGGCTGTCGGCCAACGGGCCCACCACCGCCACGGTAGCGTTTTTCTTCAATGGCAGCGTTTCGAGACGGTTTTTCAACAGCACCAGGCTCTGGCGCGCAACCTCGCGCGCTTCGGCACGATGCAGGCGACTTTCGGCGTTCGTGTCCTGCGGGTCTGACGCTTTCGGCCCCAGATGGCTGTACGGATCGTTAAACAGCCCCATATCGTACTTGACGTTCAGCACGTGGCGGGTGGCGTCGTCCAGCTCGGCCATCGTCACCTTGCCGGATTTCACCAGCCCCGGCAGATACTTGCTGTAGTATTCATCGCTCATGCTCATATCGATACCGGCCTTCAGCGCCACGCGAACGGCGTCTTCCGGGTCGGCGGCAACGCCGTGTTTAATCAGCTCTTTAATCGCCCCGTGATCGGAGACGGTGATCCCTTTGAAGCCCCACTGGTTGCGCAGCACGTCTTTCAGCAGCCAGGTGTCGGACGTCGCCGGCGTGCCATTCAGCGAGTTCAGGCCGATCATCACCGCGCCGCTGCCCGCATCCAGCCCCGCTTTGTACGGCGGCATATAGTCGTTGAACAGACGCTGCGGGCTCATATCGACGGTGTTGTACTCTTTGCCGCCTTCCACCGCGCCGTAAGCGGCGAAGTGTTTAACGCTGGTCATCACCGAGTAGCGATCCGCCGGACTTTTACCCTGCATCGCTTCCACCATATTTTCGCCCATCACGGCGGTTAAATAAGTGTCTTCGCCAAACCCTTCGGAAGCGCGGCCCCAGCGCGGGTCGCGCGAGACATCAACCATCGGCGCCCAGGTCATATTCAGGCCGTCATCCGCCGCTTCATAGGCTGACACGCGGCCCACGGTTTTCACTGCGTCGAGGTTGAAGGTAGAGGCAAGGCCAAGGCTAATCGGGAATACGGTACGCTGGCCGTGTACCACGTCGTAGGCAAAGAACAGCGGAATTTTCAGGCGGCTAAGGGACATCACCTGATCCTGCATCGCACGGATATCCTGGCGGGTCACGGTATTGAAAATCGCGCCGACCTGACCGTCTTTGATCATCTCGCGAATGGCTTCTTTCGGGTTGTCCGGCCCAACGCTAATCAGGCGCAGCTGGCCAATCTTTTCATCGACCGTCATTTTTTTCAGCAGTTCGGTCACAAACGCATCCCGCGCCTGCGGGGTGAGTGGATGGTTACCGAACAAATCCTCCGCCAGAGCGGGTTGCAGCGCCAGGCTCACGGCGACGCCAACAGAAAATAGCCATTTCATATTTTTGTAGTCTCTTGTATCCATGCCGGGGAGAGCGGCTGAGAGTCGATGAAAAGCCGCAGTTTGCCATAAAGGTAAAGGAGCGCGGAACAGAAAGCTAAGGTTATTCTCTGATTTTTAGAAACATTCACTCCCCCAATGATCATACAAAGCGCTATTCTTAGAAACGACAATTTGTCCCACCACAAGGAGTGGAGAATGGCTTCTCAAACTACAAATGATAATAACGCGCTGATTAACGAACTCTCGCGCCTGGTTGGTCACGCTCACCTGCTCACCGACCCGGCCAAAACCGCCCGCTACCGTAAAGGCTTCCGTTCCGGGCACGGCGATGCGCTGGCCGTGGTGTTTCCAGGCTCGCTGTTGGAGCTATGGCGCGTGCTCAACGCCTGCGTCAATGCGGACAAAATTATTCTGATGCAGGCCGCCAATACCGGCCTGACCGAAGGTTCAACGCCCAGCGGCAACGACTACGACCGCGATATCGTCATTATCAGCACCCTACGCCTCGATAAACTGCATCTGCTGGATAAAGGCGAGCAGGTGCTGGCCTGGCCAGGTACCACGCTCTATTCACTGGAAAAAGCGCTCAAGCCGCTGGGCCGTGAACCGCATTCGGTGATTGGCTCCTCCTGCATCGGTGCGTCGGTGATCGGCGGGATCTGCAATAACTCCGGCGGTTCGCTGGTGCAGCGCGGTCCGGCGTACACCGAGATGTCGCTGTTTGCGCGCATTGATGAAAACGGCAAGCTGACGCTGGTTAACCATCTGGGCATCGATCTGGGTGAAACCCCGGAGCAGATCCTCAGCAAACTTGATGACGATCGCGTGAAGGACAGCGATGTGCGTCACGATGGCCGTCACGCGCACGATCACGACTACGTCAACCGCGTACGCGACGTCAACGCCGATACCCCGGCGCGCTACAACGCCGACCCGGAGCGTCTGTTTGAATCCTCCGGCTGCGCGGGCAAGCTGGCGGTATTCGCCGCGCGTCTCGACACCTTCCCGGCAGAAAAACGTCAACAGGTGTTCTACATCGGAACGAATCAGCCGGACGTGCTGACGGAAATTCGCCGCCATATTCTGGCTGAATTTAACAACCTGCCGGTAGCAGGCGAATATATGCATCGCGATATTTACGATATCGCCGAGCAGTACGGTAAAGACACCTTCCTGATGATCGACAAGCTCGGCACCGACAAAATGCCGTTCTTCTTCACCATGAAGGGCCGCGCCGACGCCATGCTGGAAAAAGTGTCCCTGTTCAAGCCGCACTTCACCGACCGCTTTATGCAGAAGCTAGGCCACGCTTTCCCGGCGCATCTGCCGGAACGGATGAAAACATGGCGCGATAAATACGAGCACCACCTGCTGCTGAAAATGTCCGGCGACGGCATTGACGAGGCTAAAGCCTGGCTGGTGGATTACTTCAAGCAGGCGGAAGGCGACTTCTTTGTCTGTACGCCGGAAGAAGGCAGCAAAGCGTTCCTGCACCGCTTCGCGGCGGCAGGTGCAGCCATCCGTTACCAGGCGGTGCACGCGGATGAAGTGGAGGATATTCTGGCGCTGGATATTGCGCTACGCCGCAACGACACCGAATGGTTCGAGCATCTGCCGCCGGAAATCGACAGTAAACTGGTGCATAAGCTCTACTACGGCCACTTTATGTGCCACGTTTTCCACCAGGACTACATCGTGAAAAAAGGCGTCGATGCTCACGAGTTGAAAGAGCAGATGCTGGCGCTGCTGCGCGAGCGTGGAGCCCAGTATCCGGCGGAACATAATGTCGGGCATCTGTATGAAGCCGATGAAAACCTCAAACGCCACTACCGGGAAAACGACCCGACCAACAGCATGAACCCGGGGATCGGTAAAACCAGTAAGCTCAAATACTGGGGCGAGAAAACCGACGCGTGATATGACGTTGGGAAATTCGTTGTCGGCCAGATAAGCGTAGCGCTATCCGGCCGACTGCGAGCCAGATTAACGATGGAAACCATAAGGAATTCAAGCATGTCTACGCTTGATGTCACTCGCGACGCCGATATTGAAATTCGTGACGCGCAGGCTGACGATGTACAAGCCATTGCCGCGCTGTATGCCTGGCACGTACTTAATGGCCGCGCCTCATTTGAAGAGGTGCCGCCTTCCATTGATGAAATGCAGCAACGCATGAACTCCATTCAGCAACAAGGATTGCCGTGGCTGGTGGCGTTGTATCGTGGGGTTATCGTCGGCTACTGCTATGCCAGCCCCTATCGCCCTCGCCCGGCCTATCGCTATACGCTGGAAGAATCTATCTATATCGACACCACAATGACCGCCCACGGTATCGGCAGCCGCCTGCTGACGGCATTAATCGCTGTATGCGAACAAGGACCATGGCGGCAGATGCTGGCGGTAATTGGCGACGGAAATAACAACACCGCTTCGCTGCGACTGCATAAAAAACACGGCTTCGAAGTGGCGGGACAGTTGCGCAGCGTCGGCTACAAGATGGGTGACTGGCGGGATACGGTGATTATGCAGCGCCCACTCAACGACGGTGACTGGACGCTGCCGGAATAAAGAACGATTAATCGTCCTGGGTGGTTTGCCCGCTAAGCTGGGCTTTCGCGATATTGCCTTCCACCTGGGCCTCTTTCTGCTTTTTATAGCTCAGCGCCGCGACAGGAACCGGCATCACCTTTCCGGTTTCAACCCAGGTACGCAGACGGCTGGCGTCGGCGAAATGGGTATATTTACCGAACGCATCCATGACCACCATCGCCACCGGACGTTTGTTCATCACGGTGCGCATCACCAGGCAGTGACCCGCCGCATTGGTAAAGCCGGTTTTGGTCAGCTGAATGCTCCAGTTATCGCGGTACACCAGATGATTCGTGTTGCGGAACGGTAGCGTATACGCCGGATGGGCGAAGGTCGCCGTGTCTTCTTTGGTCGTGCTCAATTGGCCAATCAGCGGATACTGTTTGGTGGCAATCAGCAGTTTAGTCAAATCGCGCGCGGTCGAAACGTTATGAATGGACAGCCCCGTCGGCTCGACATAGCGAGTACGAGTCATCCCCAACGATTTGGCTTTGGCATTCATGGCGCGAATAAATGCGTCATAACCGCCCGGATAATGGTGCGCCAGGCTGGCAGCCGCGCGGTTCTCGGAAGACATCAGCGCCAGCAGCAGCATGTTTTTACGGCTAATCTGGCTGTTCAAACGCACGCGGGAATAAATGCCCTTCATCTCCGGCGTGTGGCTGATATCCACGGTCAGCATCTCATCCAGCGGCAGATGGGCGTCCAGCACCACCATCGCCGTCATCAGCTTGGTAATGGAGGCCATCGGACGCACCAGATCGGGCTGGTTGGCATAAATCACTTTATTCGTTTCAAGGTCGACAATCATCGCGCTACCGGAAGCAATTTCCGGCTGCGAGGCCACGGCGGAGACGGCGGTTTTAGCACTCGCCTGAGGCGCAAAAGGCACAGCCAGCACGAGAGCGAGGCTGAGCAGGGAAACGCGAAATTTCTGCATGGTGAGTATTCTGGCGGTTATTTATGCACATTATGATAGACAACCGCTTCGCACCAAACGGTTGCGAAGCGGAATGGCCCATCATAGCGCGTAGAACGCGGCATCTGCCAGAAAATAATGGTGAATAAATGCTGCATTGCTGACGTGATTTAATTCACATCAGCAATGCATATCAGAACTCAGAATAATCGGTAGCCATAGCCCCACAGCACCACCGTCAGCGCCAGCAGCACTTCAAGTACCAGCACGCCGATAGCCAGGGTGGAACTGGCGAAGCTCAGCCCCTCTTCCCGATCGATGTTGAGGAAAGTCGGGATGCCGATGTAAAGCAGATACCCGGTATAAAACAGCGCAACCGTCCCGACCAGTGCGCACAGCCACACCAACGGGTAAAGCGCCACGATACCGTTCAGGAAAATCGGCGTCGCGACGTAGCCGGCAAACACCATACAACGTTTAAGCGACGGTCGTTGCGGATAGTTACGCGCCATCCACCAGATCACCCGTCCCATCACCGCGACACCAGCCAGCATCAGGGCATAGAAAAGCACCGCCATGCCCAGGCCCGTCATCAGCGACAGCCTGACCACGTTGCCGTCGCCAAAATTCCAGCCCAGTTGGGTGGTGCCGATAAAGGCGCAGACCACCGGAATGGCCGCCATGACCAGCACATGATGCACATAGTGGTGAGAAACGGTTTCGTTCTCGCTGCGGATAACATGCATTTCTTTGTCAGGGTGGGAGAACAGTCCCCATACATGGTTCATAACGCCTCCTCTGCACGGCTTCGTACCACGTTGCTGTAAGTATAATTCACACCAATGATTATTTTATGTACAACGCAAAAAATAGCGGCCCCTGCAATCTCACCCTGAGGGTGTATGATAAATAGTATGATGTGGTAAGGAGTGAGTGTTTGTATGGATATCAATAACCTGATTTCCCACTATGGCTACGCGGCGCTGATTATTGGCAGCATGGCGGAAGGCGAAACTATTACGCTACTCGGTGGCGTGGCGGCGCATCAGGGGCTATTGAAATTTCCGCTGGTTGTGATTTCGGTGGCGCTGGGCGGGATGATCGGCGATCAGGTGCTGTATCTTTTAGGCCGGAAGTTCGGCGGGCGTCTGCTTAAACGGTTTTCACGCCATCAGGCGCGTATTCGGAAGGCGCAGCGGCTGATTAACAGCCGTCCGAAGCTATTTGTCATCGGTACGCGTTTTATGTACGGCTTTCGTGTCATTGGCCCACTGTTAATTGGCGCCAGCGGCCTACCGCCAAAGATTTTCCTGCCGCTGAACATTCTCGGCGCGTTGATCTGGGCGTTGCTGTTCACCACCCTCGGCTACCTGGGCGGCGAAGCTATCGGCCCGTGGCTGCATCATCTGGATAAACATCTGAAGCACATTATCTGGCTGGCGCTGGCGGTGGCGCTAGTGGTCGCGCTGCGCTGGTGGTTCAAACGGCGGGAAAAACGTTCGACGGATGAATAACCGGGGCGCCGAAGCGCCCCGGTAAGGCCCAGAGGTAATGAGGATCAGAAGGTGTACTGCACGCCCACACGATAACGGGTCTGGCGATCGTCTTCGTCGCTGCTGACGGAGACGTTACCGATCTGCGCGTAAGGCTTCCAGTTTTTATCGATGCTATAAGCCACTTTGAAATCCAGCTCATAGTCATCTTTACCGTTATCGTAGCGATTATAATCTTCGCTTTTCTTATACAGATAATTTCCTTCAAACGTCCACGGCCCGGTTTTATAACCTAACCACAGATCGCCACGGTTCACATGTTCATCGTCTTTCGTGCTGGACGTATCACGCGTATATTCGTAGCGGTAACGCCCGGCGACATAAAAACCATTTTCGAAATTATATTGCCCACGAATATACGGTTTATATATCGCCTTCGATGATGACGTTTCTAAGGCAAAACCCGGCTGAATAGCAATATTTGGCATCGCGTTAAACTGATAGCTAATAACATACTCATCACCATTATCAACGACATCATTAAACGCTTTATCCGAATGTTCACCGCCTGATTTCGTTTTGGCTTCGACGGAGAAACCAAAACCGTTGGCGAAGCGGTGCGAAATCAGCACCCTGTCTTTCTGTCCCTGCGAGGTGTCGGTATATTCATGACGCAAGTCAATCGTTACCGCGCTCGCCGATGCGCTGACAAACGCCAGCATCCCAAGAGTTATTAATTTTTTCACGCAATCGTCCTCTGCTTATTAATGTCACAATAAAATCAGGAGGAACTGGCTATAAT
>NZ_JANEWH010000079.1:0-22696 GCF_028069715.1 Kluyvera sp. Awk 3
TAACTAATGACACTCACGCAAATCAACGCGCTGCTGACGGTGCTGGAGTGCGGTGGATTCACCGAGGCCGGTAAACGTCTGTTTATGACGCAATCGGCAGTCAGCCAGGCCATCTCCGCGCTGGAAGAGGAGTTAGGTGTCGCTATTATGCTACGCGAGCGGCGTAAAGCGATTTGCCTGACGCCCGCGGGCGAGCGTATCGTCGCTCACCTGCACCGCTTAATGAGCGAAGTTCACGCGGTGAAAGAAATTGCCGAACAGGAAAAAAAGACCCCGCAGCGCCTGCTACGGATTGGCTGCTTCCCGAGTATTTGCGCCAGCGTGCTGCCCGCCGTGGTGCGCTATTTTGAAGAGCATCATCCGAATATTAAAATTGTTCCTCATGAAGCCAACAGCGCGGAAATTATTGAGGCAATTCGCAATAATGATATCGACGCGGGTTTTGTGCATATTCCGGTCGAAGGTATGTTTGTCACGCCGATATATAAAGACCGTTTTACCGTCGTGGTCCCCGAGAATCACCCTTTTGCGGCGCAAAAGCAGGTCTCGCTCAGCGCACTGCGCGACGAACCGCTTATCGTCAGTAAAGGGCGTTACGAAATGAGCATCATGGCGCTGTTTGCGGGCATGAATATGACGCCGCAAATCAAATACGAGTTTAACCACCCCAGCACCGCAATGAGCTTTATCCACCAGGGGCTGGGCATCGCGCTTCTGCCGGAACTGACGCTCAAAACGCTGGCGCAGCCGCTGCATTCCGTGCCGCTGGAGCCCGCGTTCTATCGCCAGATTTCACTGATCGCCCGCGAACCGCCGATCGAAGGGAGTCCGTTGCAACGGCTGCTCGCGTGCTTGCATCAGTTAGCCCACGACGGAAGCCTTTAAGAAAGTCGATATATGCCGCAAAACGCGCAGTAATGCTTTCGATAAATGCTCGAATATGTTCGATATCAAACAATTTATATTAATGATGTGACTTAATGTGCTTAAAACGAACATTGAGGACACACAATGGACAGCGCCTCTGCACGTGATTTTGACGTCATTATTATCGGTGGCGGCGCCACTGGCGCCGGTATCGCCCGAGACTGCGCCCTGCGCGGCCTGAAGGCTGCGCTGGTTGAACGCTTTGATATCGCCACCGGGGCAACCGGGCGTAACCATGGCCTGCTGCACAGCGGCGCGCGCTATGCGGTCACCGACAGCGAATCGGCGCGGGAGTGTATCAGCGAAAACCAGATCCTGCGCCGTATTGCTCGCCACTGCATTGAGCCAACCAGCGGCCTGTTTATCACCCTGCCGGAAGATGACCTCCAGTACCAACACACCTTTATCAACGCCTGCCGCGCCGCAGGCATTGAGGCCGAAGCCATCGACCCTGCTCAGGCCAGAAGAATGGAACCGTCGGTCAACCCCGCGTTAGTCGGCGCGGTACGCGTGCCGGACGGTACAGTAGACCCCTTCCGCCTGACCGCCGCCAATATGCTCGACGCGCGCGAACACGGCGCCACTATTCTGACGGCCCATGAAGTGATGGGCCTTATCCGCCACGGCGATCGCATACAGGGCGTGACGCTGCTGAATCACCATAGCGGTGAAATGTGCGAACTGCATGCGCCGGTGGTGGTTAACGCCGCCGGTATCTGGGGCCAGCGCATCGCGGAATATGCCGATTTACGCATCCGCATGTTCCCGGCCAAAGGATCGCTGCTGATCTTCGAAAGCCGGATGAACCAGCACGTGATCAACCGCTGTCGCCCGCCGGCCGACGCCGATATTCTGGTGCCTGGCGACACCATTTCGCTGATTGGTACTACGTCGACACACATTGATTATGCCGATATCGACCGCTGCCGCGTCACGCCTGACGAGGTGGACATCCTGCTGCGTGAAGGGGAAAAACTGGCCCCGCGCATGGCCAGTACGCGTATTTTGCGCGCCTACTGCGGCGTGCGCCCGCTGGTTGCCAGCGACGACGATCCCAGCGGACGCAACGTCAGCCGCGGTATTGTGCTGCTGGACCACGCCGAGCGCGACGGTCTGGAAGGGTTTATCACCATTACCGGCGGCAAACTGATGACCTATCGCCTGATGGCGGAATGGGCCACCGATGCCGTCTGCCGCAAGCTGAATCATCATCGCCCCTGCGTCACCGCCGACACGCCGCTGCCCGGTTCGCAGGAGTCTACGGAAAAAACCTTGCAGCGCATGATTTCGCTGCCCGCGCCGCTGCGCGGCTCGGCGGTTTATCGCCACGGCGATCGCACCCCGGAGTGGCTTGGCAACAGCCGCCTGCACCGCAGCGTGGTGTGTGAATGCGAAGCGGTGACCGCGGGTGAGGTGCAGTACGCGGTGGAAAATCTGGCGGTCAATAATCTGCTGGATTTGCGCCGTCGTACGCGGGTCGGCATGGGGACCTGCCAGGGGGAACTCTGCGCATGTCGGGCGAGCGGCTTGCTGCATCGCTATAACGTTACCACCGCTGCGCAGTCGCTGGAGCAGCTGTCCGATTTTCTCAACGAGCGCTGGAAAGGCGTGCAGCCTATCGCCTGGGGCGATGCGCTACGTGAAAGCGAGCTAACCCGCTGGGTGTATCAGGGGCTGTGTGGTTTAGACAAGGAGTCCAGTCATGAAATTTGATAGCGTGATTATCGGCGGTGGGCTGGCCGGGCTGCTGTGCGGAATACGTCTACAGCAGGCAGGGCTTCGCTGTGCAATCGTCACGCGCGGCCAGAGCGCGCTGCATTTTTCGTCCGGATCGCTGGACTTGCTCAGCGCGCTGCCTGACGGCCAACGGGTCGACGAGCCGACGCCAGGGCTGGCCTTATTGGCCGCGCAGTCGCCACAGCATCCCTATTCCCGACTGGGCAGCGATAATGTGCTTCGCTATGCGCAGCAAACGCAGACGCTGCTGAGCGATTGCGGTATCAAAATGCAGGGTCACGCAGCGCAGCCACACCAGCGCGTCACGCCGCTTGGCACGCTACGCCCCGCCTGGCTCAGCCCGGCTGAAGTGCCAGTTGCGCCGCTGGCGACAGGTTCACTTCGCGTGGTCGGTATCAGCGGCTTTCTGGATTTCCAGCCGCATCTGGCGGCCGAATCCCTGCAACAACAGGGGCTGGCGGCCGAAACCGCTGAAATCGATCTGCCGGAACTGGACGTACTGCGCGACAACCCCACCGAGTTTCGCGCCGCCAATATCGCCCGCGTGCTCGATGAAAAAGCGCTCTGGCCTCCCCTGTATGAAGCGTTACTGCCGCTGTGTGCTGGGCAAGACGCGCTGCTCATGCCCGCCGTCTTTGGTTTGCGCGATACCGCGCTGTTTGACTGGCTCAACGCCAGCCTGCCCTGCGCATTATTTCTGTTGCCTACGCTGCCGCCCTCGGTGCCAGGTATGCGTCTGCACGCCGCGCTTCAGCGGCGGTTTATCGCTCTCGGCGGTACCTGGATGGCAGGCGACGAGGTGGTACGCGTCAGCCACGTCGAGGGGGAGATTCAGGCTATCTGGACGCGTAATCACGGCGATATACCGCTGCGCCCGCGCTTTGCCGTACTGGCCAGCGGCAGCTTTTTCAGCAACGGCTTAACCGCCGAACGCGATGGGATTCGCGAGTCAGTGCTGGGGCTGGATATTATGCAGCCCGCGCCGCGCGCCGCCTGGTATCGCAACGATTTCTTTGATCCGCAGCCATGGCAACAGTCTGGTGTCATCGTCGATAACGCCTTGCGCCCCGCATTGCACGGGAAAACCGTGTTGAACCTGTTCGCCATTGGTTCAGTATTAGGCGGCTACGATCCGATTGCCCAAGGCTGCGGCGGCGGCGTTTGTGCCGCGACCGCCCTGCATGCCGCCAAACAGATCATCGGCCTGGCGGGAGGTGAAGCATGAGCCAGCAAAGTTTTGAAAACTGCATCAAATGTACCGTGTGCACCACCGTCTGCCCGGTGAGCCGCGTCAACCCGCGCTATCCTGGGCCAAAACAGGCGGGGCCAGATGGCGAACGCCTGCGGCGTAAAGACAGCGCGCTGTACGATGAAGCGCTCAAGTACTGCATCAACTGCAAGCGCTGCGAAGTGGCCTGCCCTTCCGATGTGAAAATCGGCGATATTATCCAGCGCGCGCGCGCCGACTATAGCCAACAAAAACCCGGCCTGCGCGATGCGATTCTCAGCCATACCGATCTGATGGGGACGCTTTCCACGCCGTTTGCGCCCATCGTCAACGCCACCACCGGCCTGAAGCCGGTACGCCAGCTGCTGGACACCACGCTGAAAATCGACCATCGCCGCAGCCTGCCAAAATACTCCTTCGGCAGCTTCCGTCGCCGCTATCAGAGGATCGCCGCGCAGCAAGCGCAATATGCTGAACAGGTGGCGTTCTTTCACGGCTGTTACGTGAACTACAACCACCCGCAGTTGGGGTTCGATCTGATTGGCGTGCTTAACGCGATGGGCGTCGGCGTGCAGCTGCTCAGCAAAGAGAAGTGCTGCGGCGTGCCGCTGATTGCTAACGGCTTCTTTGATAAAGCGCGGCGTCAGGCGCAAACCAACGTCGCTTCGCTGCGAGAAGCCATCGAGACAAACCATCTGCCGGTGCTGGCAACCTCATCCACCTGTACGTTTACGCTACGCGATGAGTATCCGCATCTGCTGGAGGTTGATAATCACGGCCTGCGCGACAGCATTGAGCTGGCCACGCGCTGGCTGTGGCGCAAGCTGGATGACGGCGCAAAGCTGCCGCTCAAACCATTACCGCTGAAGGTGGTGTATCACACACCGTGTCATATGGAGAAGATGGGCTGGTCGCTGTATACGCTGGAACTGCTGCGGCAAATTCCGGGGCTGGAGCTTCAGGTGCTCGAATCGCAATGCTGCGGTATTGCCGGAACCTATGGTTTCAAAAGCGAGAACTACCCGACATCGCAGGCGATAGGCGCGCCGCTGTTTGCCCAAATTGAGGCCAGCGGCGCGGATCTGGTGATCACCGATTGCGAGACCTGTAAATGGCAGATTGAGATGTCCACCAGCAAGCGATGCGAGCATCCGATTACACTGCTGGCCCGGGCGTTGGCCCGATAAGCTGCGCCCCAACGGTCCCCTCGCCCCTTTGGGGAGAGGGTTAGGGTGAGGGGAAATGGGCGGATTGGTTAACGCATGATTACCCTCACCCCGGCCCTCTCCCTGAAAGGGAGAGGGGGAAAACAACGCGCCATCGGGCGCTTACAGCACCAGCGAATCAACCACGTTAATCCAGCCATGTTCGCTGGCCACCGGTTTGCCGTGGAGCCAGCGACGCAGCATGTTCAGCGCCATCATGGCGCACACTTCCTGGCGTATCGCCAGGCCATGACGCGTATTGCTGAACTTCACCTGTAGCGCGTAAGTGCCTTCCGGCGTCGAGAGTGCAAAGTTAATGTGCTCGCTCTCCAGCCCGCTCACTGCCAAAGCCAGCCCGGCAAAATGATTCACCCGCCGCTCGGCGGCCCAACGTGCGGTTTGCGCCAGCGTTTCATCCTGCGGTGGCACCACTTCACTCGCCAGCAGCGGCGCACCGGCGCGAGAAAGCTGGAGCGCGATAAGCCCGCTGGTAAACTGCTCGCTCAGCGTCAGGCTTAGCTGTTTTTCTTTCAGCACGCGGGCCAGCTGTGCAGGTAACCCCTCAGTACCTTCAAAAATCAGGCTTTCCCCGGCCACTTTCTGCACCTCTGGCCATAACGCCAGCATCGCCTCGCGATGTTCCGACGGCCCGGTCAGCTTCAGTTCTATAATCGGCATGGAAGAACGGTAGCCCATGGTCACGCCCGGCGGCAGATCGAGATGCTGCAGGCTCTGGGCGAGATCGCTTTCCGAGCGGCCAAACGTGGTTAAGCGCAGGCAAACCGGCGGCTCGCCGACCGGATAACGCTGACGAATGCGCGGCAAAATTTCGTGTTCCACCATCACCTTAAATTCAGACGGCACGCCCGGCGTGAAGAACATCAGACAACGGTTGAGCTTAACGGCAAAACCGCAGGCGGTGCCAACCGGATTATCAATCAACTCGGCGCTGGCGGGAATCTCAGCCTGCTTGCGATTGCTCGGCGCCATGACGCGACCACGCTCGCTGAAGAAGCGCTCCATAAACGCCAGCCACTCCTCGTGCAGAATCAGCGACTCACCCTTCGCGGTGGCGGCCGCCAGAGCGCTGAGGTCATCGCTGGTCGGCCCCAGGCCGCCATTGACGATGAGGATGTCAGCCTGCGTGCTACGCTCGCGCAGAATCGCCACTAAATCGTCCAGGTTATCCCCCACGGTATTGCGGCGGGACAACGGAATACCCTGCTGGAAACAAAAATCGGCAAGCCAGGCTGCGTTTGTATCGACGATCTGCCCCGATAAGACTTCGTCACCGGTGGACAGCATCTCTACCGTTATCATCACTTTCTCCAATAAAAAGAGGACGATTAACTATAACGCAAGCGAAGGATTTAAGAAGAGAAAACTGGCGCAGCGGACGCTGCGCCGGAGAAAATCAGAATGATGCGCTGACGCCAACGTACGGGCCATCGGCCACGGCGTTGTCGCGATTGCCGTCTTTACCCGCCAGGTTCAGGTAACGATAGCCCGCTTCAATGCTGATTGGACGCATAAGGGTGAAACGTGCGCCCGCATTGGCTTCAGTGTAGCTGTCGATGCCGCTGGACAGGGAATCCGGAGAGTAGTAGTACTCGCCGAACAGACGCAGGCTGTCGCCAATTTTCCACTGCAGGCCGCCGCCAACCGCTGCCGCATAGCCTTCGTCGCCGTCGTTCGGGTTCGTGTAGATACCTTTACCACCAACGGTCGCCAGGAACGGACCCAGCGGGATATTCAGCCCAAGGCCCAGACCCGCGACGTCGCCGTCGTCGTCGTTGTGCGTCCAGTTACCGGTTAATGCCAGGCCCGACGTTTCGGTGCCCAGACCAAAGCCCAGGTTGGTATAATCTTTACCGGCCTGACCGTTAAAACTGATCGCACTCGCTGACGCAGAGACAAACATCAGCCCCGCCAGACTCAATAACACGCTCTTTTTCATCTTATTCCTTTCACGCAAAGCGAAAATAAACCCCATAACCCGCTGAATTGTACTGCGATACACGGCGGATTCAATGTACGAAACGGACAATAATCGCCGGGATTGTAACGAATTACTTCCCATTCATCCGCAACAATGATGTTTATTATTCACAAAATAGCTGCAACTTATTATTGATCAGGATAACTGTGTGGCAACCCAGAGGGTCAGCTGATGTCGTGAGACTTTTATGCCGCCGCTTGTCATCGCTTCGGGCAAGCGCAGCCAACGGCAAGGCTGCTGGAAACCGGCCAGTTTATCTTTTGCCCAAGCGGCCAACTGCGGTAAATCCAGCGCAGGTTCGCCCTCCACCACCGCCACCGGGCGCTGACCAAATTCAGCGTCATCCACCGGGACAACAAACACCTGATTCACCAAAGGGTGCTGGACGATAACCCGCTCGACCTCTTCCGGTTGAATACCTTCGCCGCCGCTGAAAAACAGGTTATCCAGGCGGCCAATCACCCGCAGCCGACCGTCATGCAGCTCGCCGCGATCGCGAGTGGCAAACCAGCCTTCGGCGTTGACTAACGGCGCTAAACGCCCATCGCGCCAGTAGCCTGCCGCCATGCTGCTGGCCCGCAACCAGATTTCGCCGTCCACCAGGCGCAACTCCCGGCCTGGCAGCGGCGCGCCCACATCGTCCCCACCGTTGGCCTCACGCGCGCAAACGGTAGAGGCGAATTCGGTCAGACCGTAGCCGCAAAAGGTGCGGATCCCTCTGGCTGCCGCCTGTTCGGTCAGTTCGGCAGGAATGGCCGCACCGCCCAACAATACCGCCTTCAGGGACAGCGGTTGATTGTCGTTCAGCAGTCGCCACAGCTGCGTCGGCACCAACGAGGCATGGGTGCAATGCGCCAGCGCCTCGGCTAATGGACGTTCGCTGACCGCCATCTGCGCGCCCGCCAGCAGCCATCGCCAGAAGATGCCCTGCCCGGAAACATGAAACAGCGGCAGCGACAGCAGCCAACCGTCATTTTCCCCGAACGGTATCAGGCTCAATACCCCTTTCGCGCTCGCCAGATGCGCCGCGCAGCGGTGTACGGCGGCCTTCGGTAACCCTGTCGAACCGGAGGTCAACGTCATTGATGCCAGACGATCCGCCTGCCACTCCACCTCGCGATACTCCTCCGCTTCTTGCAGGCTGAGCGCCGGGAGGCCGTAATGCACTTGCGCATCAAGATTCAGGATGTGGCTCAGAGTGAGCGCCGGCAGTAGCTCGCCAACCAGCGATGCAGGCAGGCGTGGGTTGAGCGGTAAAATTCGCGCGCCGCACTGGAGCAGCGCCAGCCAGGCCAGCACGGCGTCCGCGCTGTTACGCGCGCACAGCGCCACGCCATCCTCAGCTTTGACGCCCTGCGCCTGAAACCCCGCGGCGAGCCGATCAATACGCTGGCACAGCGTTGACCAGTTCAGGCTTTCACTATCAAAACGTAGCGCTATCTTCCCGTCGCGTCGCGCGCGCCAGTGTCGCCATGGCCAGGTTGTGAAAGTCACAGTAACGGCTCCATATCCTCAATCGCGCCGCACGGCAGCGGGCTTTCCGGCCAACAGCGAATCAGCTGCGTCTGCATCAGATTCAGCGTGTCGAGACCCGGCATGGTCTGCGGCGTCAGCCAGGCGGCAATGCGCGCCAGTTGGGTCAGCCCAAGGCTGGATTCAAGAGAAGAGCTGATGACCGCCGTCAGGCCAAGGGCATGCGCCGCGTCGACCTGTTCTTTCACCCGCGCCAGGCTGCCGGTCAGCGTCGGCTTAATGACCACCGCCCGCACGCCCGGTTCAGCCGCAAAGCGAAAATCCGCTTCCCGCAGGCTTTCGTCCCAGGCAATCGCGATGCCGGTTTCCCGGGCAAAGGCGCGCGAGTCGTCACGGGTTTTACAGGGTTCTTCGAGGAAGGCAATCCGGGAACGGTTATGCGGATTAACGTATTTGGCGAACTGCTGGGCTTTCAACGGCGTCCAGGCGCGGTTGGCGTCAAGGCGCAGCGTCAGCTCAGGCACCGCTTCCAGCAGCAGGTTGACCACCATGCCGTCGCGTACCGCTTCGTACAGGCCCACTTTCACCTTCGCCACTTTCTCACCGGGCATCTCAGCAAGCTTCAGTACCAGATCATCAGGATCGCCGGTACACAGCGGCGCCGCGCGATAGTCTGCCGCCAACGGTAGCGCATCGTTGACTTCCGCCAGCGCGCAGCTGATGCCAAACGCCACGGAAGGCACGTCGGGCAACGGCGCGTCACTGCCCTGCCGCCAGGCGTCGGCCCAGGCCAGCAGCGCAGACTGCGCCTCGTCCAACGTTTCGCGGCTAAAGCCCGGCAGTGGGGAGATTTCTCCCCAGCCGTCCCGTTCGCCATCACGCAGGTAGATGAATAACCCGTCGCGGGTTTTCAGCCGCCGATCGCGCAGCACCACACCCGCGTCCATTGGAATCTGCCAGCGATAAACCTGCGCGCTACGCATTACGGGTTCCGTTTGAATTTGCTGAAGTCTGGCTGACGCTTCTGGTTGAAGGCGTTGCGGCCTTCCTGACCTTCTTCCGTCATGTAGAACAGCATGGTGGCGTTCCCCGCCAGCTCCTGCAGACCGGCCTGGCCGTCACAGTCAGCGTTCAGTGCCGCTTTCAGGCAGCGCAGCGCCATCGGGCTGTTTTGCAGCATTTCGCGGCACCAGCGCACGGTCTCTTTTTCCAGATCCGCCAGCGGAACCACGGTGTTCACCAGGCCCATATCCAGCGCCGCTTTGGCATCGTACTGACGGCACAGGAACCAGATTTCACGCGCTTTTTTCTGACCCACGATGCGCGCCATGTAAGACGCGCCCCAGCCGCCGTCGAAGGAGCCGACTTTCGGGCCGGTCTGGCCGAAGATGGCGTTTTCCGCCGCAATGGTCAGGTCGCACATCATGTGCAACACGTGGCCGCCGCCGATGGAGTAGCCAGCCACCATCGCCACCACCGGTTTCGGGCAGGTGCGAATCTGACGCTGGAAGTCGAGAACGTTCAGGTGATGCACGCCGCTGTCGTCCTGGTAGCCGCCGTAGTCACCGCGTACTTTCTGGTCGCCGCCGGCGCAGAAGGCTTTATCACCTTCGCCGGTTAAGATGATCACGCCGACATTGTCGTCATAGCGCGCGTCCGCCAGCGCCTGGATCATTTCTTTGACCGTCAGCGGACGAAACGCGTTGCGTACCTGCGGGCGATTGATGGTGATTTTAGCGATGCCGTCAGCCGATTTTTCATAACGAATGTCGGTAAAGCCTTCGGAACAGTCGTGCCACTCGGCAGGGGCGTACAGCATAGCTTCATCAGGATAAATCATAGCGATTCCTATAAGTTAGCAGGCAAAATCTGCGCCAGACACGCGACGACGCCTGCGGGATTTTCCCGGTGCGCGTTGTGTCCGGCATCACGAATAATATGGCAAGGCAGCGCCAGCGTTTCGGCAATCGCCTGAAACTTGCGGTCGTGCTCGCCACAGAGATACCAGAAAGGGAAAGTACGGGCTTGCAGCGCCGGACGCAGATCGTCCTGCACCGCGAGAGAGGTGGCCAGCAGCATCGCCGCCAGCCCAACGCCGTGGTTCTGCTGGCGTAGCGCCACCAACGCATCGAGCTGTTCGGCGGTCAGGCTGGCGAACACCGGCTGCTGATACCAGTCGGCAAAGACCTCAGCCAGCGGCTGCTGGGCAAAACGCTGCGCCCACTGTCGGTCGTTGCGCCAGCGCTGCGCGCGTTCGGCGTCGTTCATCAGGCCGGGATGACCGCCTTCGACGATAACGCCTGCCAGGCCGTCTGCCCGCGAGCCACAGGCGTAGTGCATCGCCACCCGGCCGCCCAGCGAGTACCCCACCAGCCAGTAATTAAGTATGTTGTAACTAAGCAGCGTCGCCTTGAGCAACGCATCCACGTCGGCGAAGCCGTCTACCTGCACGTTCGCCGAGCTACCATGCCCAGGGAGATCGATATACAGCCGGTTGGCGCGCGTAAAGCGTTCGCCCACTGGCTGCCATTCCCGATGGTCGCCGGAAAAACCGTGCAGGAACACCAGCCACGGCTGCGTTGGGTCGCCCCGCTCGGCGACGGCGTGGAGAATCATAGATGACTCACCTGCGCCAGCAGTTGTTGCAGCGTTTGCGCGCCGTCGGTGTCGTTAACCACCAGTTCAATCACCGTGGTTGCCGGCGCACGCCAGGCGGCAGCGAGCACGGACTCCAGCGCCGCCCAGTCCTGCGGCTGATGGTAGTTCAGGCCAAACATTTTCGCCGCATGTTCAAAGTGCACGTTCTGCGGCATGGCGTAGAAACGCTCACGCTCTTCCACCGGCGTCGGCAGCAGCGAAAATATCTGCCCGCCGTTATTGTTGACCACAATCAGCACCAGCGGCGCGGAGACCTGGCGCAGCAGCGCCAGCGCGTTAAGGTCGTAGAGCGCCGAAAGATCGCCGACGATTGCCAGCGTTGGCCGTGCGCTGCCGCGCTGCACGCCTGCCGCCGTCGAAATCAGCCCGTCAATCCCGCTGGCGCCACGATTGCTGTAGACCGGGTAGCCCGCAGGCAGCTGGCCTAAAGCGTCAATCAGGCGCACCACGAGACTGTTGCCGACAAATAGCTGCCCTTGATCCGGCAGATAACGGCGAATACGGTGCGCCAGTTGGGCCTCGCCGAAACGCTCGCTCTGAGCAGCCACCGCCTGCCAGGCCTGCGCGGAGAGCGCCGGAATAACCGTGGCCCACGGCGCACGTTTTTCAGCAGGATGCTTCTCCAGCCACTGCTCGATATTGCTGACCAGTCGACGCCCGCGATGGTGTGCCGGGTCCAGGCGGCCGGGGAGCGAGTCTACCAGCCAGTATTCGTCCGGCTCGCAGGCAAGCTGCCATTGCAGCACCCGTTTGCCGGTCAGGCTGCTGCCGATTTGCACCACAATCTGCGCCTGTTGCAGCTCGCTGACCGCGGCCGGATTACCCAGCCACAGATCGGCGCAGGGCAGCGGTTGCCCGGTTTGCGACAGCACGTCGCCAATCAGCGGCCAGCCCAGCGTTTTGGCCCATTCGGCGACACGTTTGCCCTCTTCCGCGCTCATGCGCCCCGCCACCACGACACCACGTTTCTGCCGCCAGAAGAACCAGTCGCGCTGGACCGCGCTCTCCTGATGCAGCGCTTCGCGCAGCCAGGGTTTATCCCCCTGCCACCAGTCGCCCAGCGCCTGCCGCCAGGCCAGCCCGGTGTCATCCATATCGCCGTACAGCGGTTCCGCGAACGGGCAATTAATGTGGACGCCGCCAGAATGCAGCGCACCCAGCGCATCATCCACCACCGATACCAGCCAGCGAGCTGGAATATCCTGGCTCGGGCGCGGTAGCGATACGGTCTGCGAAGGGTGCGAAGCAAACATTCCCGGCTGGCGAATCGCCTGATTCGCGCCGCAGTCAATCAGCTCCGGCGGACGGTCGGCGGTGAGGAGAATAATTTTTTCACCGGTCAGCCCGGCTTCAATCAGCGCAGGATAGAGGTTCGCCACCGCGGTACCGGAGGTGACGATAACGGCCACCGGCTGGCGGCTCACTTTCGCCAGGCCCAGCGCCAGATGGCCAAGGCCGCGTTCATCAAAATGGGTATGATGAATAAAGGCGCGGTTTTCCGCCGCCGCAAGAGTGAGCGGCGTTGAACGCGACCCGGGGGCAATGCAAACGTGGCGCACGCCATGACGGGTTAAAGCTTCCAGAATCACCGCCGCCCAGCGTCGGTTAAATGCGCTTACTGACATGAATTTGTCCGGTATCAAATATTGCGACTCAGTATAAAGACTACGACAGCGTAGGATTTTGATATGAGTCGATAATGTTCTATTCAGAGAATAGCAATGAGCGCAGCCCCGCCGCTTTATTTTCGATTTCCTGCCACTCCTGCTCGGGATCGGAGCCTTCGACAATCCCGGCCCCCGCATACAGCCGCACGGTCTTGTCCTCCACCCTGGCTGAACGCAGCGCGACGCAAAACTCACTCTGCTGCCGCGAAAGATAGCCCGCGGACCCCGCGTACTCTTCACGGGTAAACGGTTCAAAATGGTCAATAAACGCCAACGCCGCCGCTCTGGGTAACCCGGCGACCGCCGCCGTCGGCTGAAGCTGGAGCAGGCACAGCGTGTCGTCCGGTTGCGTGAGTTCTGCCTGAATGCGGCGGCGCAGATGCTGCACCTTACGCAGGCGGACGATTTCCGCAGGCAGCACATCCAGCGCGTGCGTGACGTCCTGCAACCGCTGGCAGATATCATCAACCACCAGACCGTTTTCCCGCTGGTTCTTATCGTCGTGCATCAGCCAATCGCCCAACCGCTGCGCGATGACCGGATCGTCATGCGCGGCCACCGTACCGGCTAGCGCCTCGGTCAGCAGCTGCACGCCACGTCGCCGCCATAAACGTTCCGGCGATGACCCCAGAAACGCCCGGCGAGCGTCAAAGGCCATGTAGAAATGATAGCAAGAGAAATTGACCCGGCGACTGGCGGCCATCAGCGCACCGGCGTCCGGCGCATGGCTGAAAGTGAGGTCCGTCGCGCGCGCCAGCACCACTTTCGTGAACTCACCGTCGCGGATCGCCTGGGTCGCCTGCTGAATCAGCCGACACCAGCCCTCTTTGCCTGGACGATGGGTTTCGCTCTCCTGATGCAGCGAGAGTTCAGCAGAGGAATGATGGGCGCTGAGCGCCGCCAGACAGGCCCGCGCCCGCTCGGCGTCCTGTGCCAGCGAAGTCTCGCTCCACAGATTCAACCGCAGGGTGGCCCGGCCAGCTTCACGTCGCCATTCCAGACGCGGCAAAAACAGCGTGCCGCGTGTCGGTTCAAAGGCATTAACGCCGCACACGCGGATGTCATCACGCGGCAGCGTAGCAAGAAAGGCATTCGCCTGCGCCAACGAGGAGAACGTGCACACGGTGTCCAGCGCGGCAATCTCTTCCTTGCCGCTGCGCTGCTGCCAGTAAAATTGTGGCCAGACCACCTGACCGTTCAGCCAGGCGAGCGGGTCAAAGGCATCATTCAGAGGGAAAGCTGCTTCAAGGATTCGCATGCCGGGCAACGCGGGAAAATCGTCTGCCAGAAGCGCTGACAGGCGCTGCAACGCCGCTAAAATCGAACGCACGCCAACCTCCCTATCATAAAAACCACATAGTATAAGGGGTACTACCCGTAAATTGCAGTACCCACGATTAGGGAGTAAATAAGCGCGAAGGCAATATCGCACTGAAAATCAACGGACTTTGTCTTTTACTATAGCCAGGATTCGCGGTTATGCGCGCACCGCTTCGCGCGCCATACCCACGTGCGGAATGCCGTCCTCGTCATAAACGTCGGTGACGGTAATAAAGCCATACTGGGCATAAAAATCGCGCAGATGCGCCTGTGCGCCGAGGTAGAGCGCCCGCTGCGGCCAGCGCTGCTGGCACGCGTCGACGGCCCGCGTCATAAGCTGATGGCCTAAACGTTCGCCGCGCACATCGGCGCTGACGATGACCCGGCCAATCACCACCGGCTCAATCTCTTCCTCGCTCACCAGAATTCGTGCATAGGCCACCAACCGATCATCCTTCCAGCCCAGCAGATGACGGTTCTCGCCCAGCAGATCGTCACCGTCCACATCGAGGTACGGACAGGTTTGCTCCACCACAAACACTTCGCAGCGCAATTTCAGCAGCGCGTACAGCGCCGGGACGGTGAGTTCAGAATGGTGCAAATCTTGCCAGCGAATCATGGTAGGCTCCTTAGACCTTATTTTTACCGCCAGGGGCGCGGCACTATGCAATTGACTTTTTTAGGCACATCCGCGGGCGTGCCAACCCGTACCCGCAACGTAACAGCAATGCTGCTGAACCTGCAACATCCGACCCAACCCGGGATGTGGCTTTTTGACTGCGGTGAAGGCACTCAGCACCAGTTGCTGCATACGCCGTTTAACCCAGGCAAGATTGAGCGTATTTTTATCAGCCACCTGCACGGCGACCATCTGTTTGGCCTGCCGGGGCTGATTTGCAGCCGCTCGATGGCCGGTAGCGCTCAGCCGCTGACGCTGTACGGCCCAACGGGGCTGAAAGCGTTCGTTGAAACGACGCTGCGCCTGAGTGGTTCATGGACCGACTTCCCGCTGACGATAGTGGAGATCAGCGCCGGCGAGATCCTTGATGACGGGCTGCGCAAAGTGACCGCCTACCAGCTAAATCATCCGGTAGAGTGCTATGGTTTTCGCGTTGAAGAACACGACAAACCCGGTGCGCTGGACGCAAAGCGGCTAATTGCCGACGGCGTCCCCTTCGGCCCGCTGTTCCAGAAGCTCAAAGCAGGCGAGCGCATTACGCTGGCGGATGGGCGTATCATCGACGGCGCTGACTATCTCGCCCCGGCGACCCCCGGCAAAAAAATCGCCATTTTTGGCGATACCGCCCCCTGCGAAGCGGCGTTGGCGCTGGCCCGTGACGTTGATCTGATGGTCCACGAGGCTACGCTGGAAGCGGCGATGGCGGAGAAAGCCAATAGCCGCGGTCACTCCTCAAGCGAGCAGACCGCTAAACTGGCGCTGGCGGCCAACGCCAGGCGGCTGATTATCACTCACGTGAGTTCGCGCTACGATGCCGAAGGCTGTCGCCGTCTGCTGGCCGAGTGCCAGAGCCACTTTGCGAACTGCGAGCTGGCGGAGGATTTCGCCACCTTCACGCCAGAATAACGTTTTGCCTCAGCGTGCCGATAACTCAGCTAATAAGTTCACGCTGTATCATGCTGAGGGCACCATGGATAACTTCCAGAAAGAGATCGACGACAGGGCTAACCTGACCCTGTCCAACCGTTTTGAGCTGCTGCTGTTCCGCCTGGGCAAAGCCTCGCAGAGCGAGGCTTCAGAGCTTTACGGCATCAACGTCTTTAAGCTGCGCGAAATTGTCCCGATGCCGAGCTTCACCCGCCCCGCGGGTATCAAGCCGCCGCTGATGGGGATGGTGAATATTCGCGATCAGATCATCCCGGTTATCGATCTCGCCGCCGTCACGGGGTGCACCCCGAGCAACGGACTGAATATTCTGCTGATTACCGAATACGCCCGCAGCGTGCAGGCCTTCGCCGTGGAATCGGTTGAGAACATCACCCGCCTCGACTGGACGCAGATCCACACCGCCGAGAAAGCGGTCAATGGTAAGTACATCACCAGCATCGCCTGCCTCGACGACCATCAGGAGAGCAACAAC
Source organism: Kluyvera sp. Awk 3 (assembly GCF_028069715.1). Taxonomy (NCBI): domain Bacteria; kingdom Pseudomonadati; phylum Pseudomonadota; class Gammaproteobacteria; order Enterobacterales; family Enterobacteriaceae; genus Kluyvera; species Kluyvera sp. Awk 3. Next base: position 16,314 of record NZ_JANEWH010000079.1, read on the forward strand.
CTGGCCATGGTTATCGACGTGGAGCAAATTCTGTATGACATCACCCCGTCAAACCACGATCTGCACGCCAAAGCGCTCACTCCGCGTAAGTTCAACATTAAGCCGGGGGCAACGGCCATAGTCGCTGAAGACTCGAAAGTGGCGCGCGCGATGCTGGAAAAAGGGCTCAAGGCCATGGATATTCCCGCGCAGCTGCACGTCACCGGCAAAGAAGCGTGGGAGAAAATTGAGCTGATTGCCCAGCAGGCGGCGCAGGAAGGGGTACCGGTGAGCGACAAAATCGCCCTGGTGCTAACCGACCTCGAGATGCCGGAGATGGACGGTTTTACCCTCACCCGCAAGATCAAAACTGACCCGCGTCTGCGTAATATCCCGGTGGTGATCCACTCTTCGCTATCGGGCAACGCTAACGAAGATCACATCCGCAAGGTTAACGCCGATGGCTACGTCGCCAAGTTTGAGATTAACGAGCTGGCCTCGGTGATTGAGCAAGTGCTCAATAAATATGGCAATAAGAGCGACGCTGCGCTGCATGCTGTGAGGTAATAGCGACCATTGTGGCTACGCGCTCTGTCGCGTAGCCAGCCCTCACCGGGCTATCTGCCGAAATGATCCCGGTCACAAAACGCAGTCATCATTTTTGGCATGCGATTAATCCCCTTCGCACAACAGACACTTGTTAAAGCCATGTTGCAACTGACTGCATAAGATTGTTAACGCTGATTAATGCGTAATACGCATCAGTCGATGATTTTAATGCGCTTATCTCCTTCATTGTCCTGATCCAGTCTGCTGAAACAGGCGCGCTATAAGCGTCACGAACAGACTGGAGATAAAAATGCATCTACCTGCTACAACAATGACCATTCAGGCAAGGGCTGGCGCGATTTTGCGCGTCACTTCAGGTAACTTTCTGGAGCAGTTCGATTTTTTCCTGTTCGGTTTTTACGCCACCTACATCGCGCATACCTTTTTCCCCGCCAGCAGCGAATTCGCCTCGCTGATGATGACTTTTGCCGTCTTTGGCGCCGGTTTTCTGATGCGGCCAATCGGCGCGATTGTGCTGGGCGCTTACATCGATAAAGTGGGACGCCGTAAAGGGCTGATTGTCACGCTCTCTATCATGGCTGCCGGCACGTTTCTGATCGTCCTAATCCCCTCTTATCAGGCCATCGGCCTGTGGGCGCCGCTGCTGGTACTTTGTGGTCGTCTGTTGCAAGGATTCTCCGCGGGCGCGGAACTGGGCGGTGTATCGGTGTATCTGGCAGAGATTGCCACGCCGGGCAATAAAGGCTTTTATACCAGTTGGCAGTCAGGTAGCCAGCAGGTGGCGATTATGGTGGCCGCAGCGATGGGCTTTGCGCTGAATATGGCGCTGGAAGAGAGTACGATCCACGACTGGGCCTGGCGAATTCCGTTCCTGTTCGGCTGCCTGATCGTACCGTTTATCTTTTTGCTGCGCCGCAAGCTGGAAGAGACTCAGGAGTTCCAGACCCGTCGCCATCATCTGGCGATGCGGGATGTTTTCAAAACCCTGCTGGCCAACTGGCAGGTTGTTGTAGCGGGCATGCTAATGGTCGCTATGACGACAACCGCCTTCTATCTGATTACCGTCTATGCCCCGACTTTCGGTAAAAAAGTGCTGATGCTCAGTGCATCCGACAGTCTTCTGGTCACCCTGCTGGTCGCCATCTCTAACTTTATCTGGTTGCCGATTGGCGGCGCGTTGTCGGATCGTTTTGGCCGCAAAACGGTGCTGGTGACGATGGCGCTGCTGGCGCTCATCACCGCCTACCCCGCACTCAGCATGCTGGCTCACGCCCCGAGCTTCAGCATGATGCTGACAGTGCTGCTGTGGCTTTCTTTTATCTACGGCTTGTATAACGGCGCAATGATCCCCGCGTTAACGGAGATTATGCCGGTAGAAGTACGGGTGGCGGGTTTTTCACTGGCGTATAGCCTGGCGACCGCGGTATTTGGCGGATTCACGCCAGTGATATCAACCGCATTAATTGAATATACCGGCGATAAAGCGTCACCCGGCTACTGGATGAGCTTTGCCGCCGTCTGCGCGTTGTTAGCGACGCTGTATCTGTATCGCCGCCGGGCGCTCTCGCTGCAAACCAGTCATTAAAGCCGCCAGCGCGTTAAGCTCCGTGGCGGTGTCCAACATGATACTGTTCGGTGATGAGCTTTTCTAACTCGGCAGCGACATAGGACTGCATCCGCCCGTTACGTCTGATAAGCCCCACCGTCCGTTTCACCTCCGGGTGAGTCAGCGGACGGTGGGTTAAGACCGAGTGTTCTGCGGCGGGCATCGACATGGCGGGCACCGCAGCGATGCCAATCCCCGCTTCAACCATCCCCAGCATCGTCGTCACATGCCGCGTTTCACAGATGCTGGGCCGCTCTGGCGTCACGTCCCCCAGCATTTGATCGAGTAAATTACGGTTGCCGGAGGTTTTATCGAGGCTGATATAGTCGTATTGATAAAATGCCTGCCACGTCAGGCTTTTTTGACGGGCGATGGGGTGATCGCGTCGGCAGGCCGCCACGTAGACGTCCGCTACCAACGGCAAAAACTCGATATCCGGCTGTAAATTGCACGCAAAGCAGATACCGAAGTCGGCCTGTCCGCTGGCGACCGCGGCAATGACGTTTCCCGCGCTGCTATCGATTATCTTAACCCGCACGCGAGGATAACGCAGCTGGAAGCGGCGGATCACATCCGGCATAAAGTAATATGCCGCAGAGGGCACCGTCGCTACCGTCACTAACCCAACGCGATCCTGGCTCGCTTTATTGACGTCGGCCAGCACCGACTCGACGTTCATCAGCAGCTGACCGGAACGTTCCGCAAAAGTCTGCCCGTAGAGCGTCAACGTCACGTGGCGGGTGGTTCTGTCGAACAGCTTAACCCCCAGCGCCGACTCCAGCTTTTCAATCCGGCGACTTAATGCCGACTGCGAAAGGCAAATTGATTCCGCGGCAAGGCGAAAGTTGCTGTATTCCACCAGCGCGCGAAACGCATAGAGATCGTTAAGATCAAAATTGACGGCCATCGCTGCGCGCCCTCTGTTCTGATGATGATCGCGGAGAAACACGGTTAACACATCTTTCGACGACGTCAATCCAGCGTGGGAATTTGAAGCGTGTTGCTGTCGAGTCGGCGTTCATGCACTGCCCCTGTTGTTCACATAAAAGCATCATATCAGCAACAAACGCATCGCGTCCCCCTATTCCAGGCGCCAGGGAAAGAGGTGAATCAGGTTACTGGCCAGTGGGTACAGGCCCAGGCTCTCGGTTCTGGCTTTCACTTCGTCCATAGGCAGACCGGGAATGGGCTCACGCCCTCCCCAGATAAGCAGGCCACGGCGGGTGTAATCCTCCATCACTTCGAGGGTTTTGCCATTATTCAGCCTGATCAATACCTTGTTGCCTTTGACTGTCTGCAGACAGCGCGCCGCATCGGCAATATGCATCGTTATACCAACGCTATTTTTCTGACCCAGGGCCACGACAATGCCGTTTGCCGCCACGGGCGTGATGTTCAATGGCACCGGAGGCTGAGAATCGCTACGAATAGACAGACCGTGAGGAATGGTCGGCGGTAAAGGTGTGGGGCTTTCAGAAAGCTCAAGCCGCATGCCGTTTGCAAACTCAACAATCAGCTGGCTGCCCTTTTGCAAAACCAGCTCGCCCTGTTCACTGACAAGAAAAATATTCATACGCGATGCTCTAAGGGGTCATGGTGTGGTCAACACGATTAATCATATAGGGGAAGAATGGGTTGGAGGACATTCGCATCAAGAAATCCAGTTCCACGACCAGCGTCGAACGCTCACCGCGTGCGGCGAAAGTGCCCAGGCTAATCCCATATTCATTTCGCGGTTCGGGGTAACGTCCATAGAGGGAATCACTCATCGGGAACGGTAGCGCAATGTGGGACAGCGAATAAATATCGCGCGGATACTCAATGCCCAACGGTTCAACCATGTCATTCACCTCACCCGCAGGAAGAGTGCGCGCTTCGCTATCGGTGGAGGTTGTCGAGGCGGTCGACACGATGGTGACGCCGTATTTTCGCGGTGGCGAGGGCAGCATCCGGGAGAGCGCCGTCGTCGACGAGGCCCGCAGCAATGGCGTCACGCTCGCCGCCGGATTCAGGTCAAACAGCACCACTTCACTGCCGTTTGCCGGCAGCCTTTCATATAAGCCGGAAATGACGGCGGCGCTGCTAACCGTCGAATCCACTACCGACTGGAAGGTCAGTATCGGCGGCAGCGCATTCAGCGTGTGTTGTCGGGAAGCGGCAAGCAGCTGCGTTTGCAGCGCCTGGGTTAGCCCGTAAGACTGACGTGCGGCATTGACCGGGAACGAATTGTATTTAAAAGGGTTATATTCGGGGACAATGCCAAGCCACGCGGCTTTAGCAAATGCCGGAAACACCGCCGGCCAGCCCGCAACCCCGGCAAAACGGGCAAAAGCGGTAATGCCGATCATCGGTGAGATCAGAATCACCTGCTGCGGTTTCGCCAGCATGGGGTCATCCAGCGCATCTAACGCGTATTTCAGCGCCAGCGCCCCACCGTTTGAATATCCCACCAGATGCAATGGCAGCTGTTTTGCCGTCAGCGCTTTTGCCTCTCGTACCGCCAGCCGGGTGGCGGCAGCCCAGTCTTGCCAGTCCACATCCGTGAGAGCTCCGGGTACCGTGCCGTGCGCGGGTAAACGAATGCCAATCGCCACGTAGCCGTGCTGCTGATAGTTTATCGCGATGTGCCGCATGCTGTAGGGCGAGTCGGTGAGCCCATGCAGTAACACCACCGCCCCTTTCGGCTGGCCCTGCGGTTTCAGAATAAAGGAGCGATTCCAGTCGACGGCAAAATGGCCAGGATAATTCGCGCTTTTGGAGTAATAGCGATTGAAGGGGATCTGCTCATCAGGGGCTAACTTGTCGGTGACATTGACGCGAACGTCCTCAAAAAGGCGATTTTCCGCATTGATGTAATCCTGCCAGCTGGCTTTATCTATCTCTTTCGCGCGCATCTCGTGCGGCACAAAGGTATGCCAGCGCTGCAATGCAGGCTGGCTCTGGATGTCGTAAACACGCGTACCCAGCACGCCAAGCAGTACGAAAACCACCAGCAAAACAAAGCGTTTAGTCCATTTTATTAGCATGATGGTGATGCAGTTCCTTATGTCAGGCTCGCGGGGAATTATTCTTATTATGAATAATTTATAGCGTCTGTCCTAACTGATTCAGCATTCGAATTTTTGCTCGGCCAGTTGTCGGCGGCTTTAACCAGATAACCTTTGTACTGACTATCTGATGTAAAAGTATGTTACGCCCTTATTCATAATGAGTGCTGGTAACCCGTATTCTTGCTCTGCTGCCCGGTAAATAAATACCCATTCTGGCAGCTCTTTACTTAGTTTCTGCAAAACGCGCAGATCTTTTCGGGCAAGCTCTGGCGTATTAATGACATCTCCGCGGGAAAGCGTACCGACATGCAGCGAGCTAGCCCCCATTACACCACTGAACAGGTAACTTTTTTCGTCTGAATTACGTGTCAGGAAAGTTGTGATAGGGGTGTCAGCGAGGAGTGGACATTCTGTCAGGAATCACAGGATTACTTTTTCTCCATAACCGGTGATCCATTTGAATCACATGAACACTCCTGATTTTCATTTTTTTGACAATGGCAAAGTTGACACTTAATTGAAACTAAACAGAGGACAGTGGACGGATTAACAGGCGTACATTTCTATTATGGTATTTAACATGATTCTGGTATTGAAAACCAAATCGCTCAGCCAAATAATTTGAACGCTGGTTTTCTTCCGCAATAATACAGCATACCGGGGAGGTAAATGTCTGGTCGGCCCAGCCTAAGATCGCTGCCAATGCCTCATTGGCGTAACCCTTTCCGCGCATTTCTGCGATGATTGTCCATCCGGCTTCTGGATAGGTTAATGCTGGCTCAATATTACGATGCGCATCCTGAAACCCAAAAGCGCCAATATAAAGATGGGTCGCTTTCTCAAAAACGGCCCAGTAACCATAGCCTAACGCATGCCAGTGGCCTATATAACGTAACAAGCGGGCCCATACTGCTTCTGACGTGGGAACTTCCCCGCCATTTATCTTAACCATTTCTGGATCAGCCCAGCATGCCTGAAGAGCAGAAAAATCTTCCAACGTGAAATGTTTTAGAATTAAGCGCTCAGTCTCTAGCTGAGGAGCCTGCTGCAAAATCATCATATCTCCTTGAATAGTCAGGTTACATTGGCTGTTTTTTTTAATATAAATTGCAATCAGACTAAAGCATTAACATAAAATTAACAATAAATTCTTCCCACAAAAATCATCTGTACGCATC
>NZ_JANEWH010000008.1:0-71973 GCF_028069715.1 Kluyvera sp. Awk 3
GAAAAAGAGTGTTCAAATTAATTAAATACTTTTACCGACGGCAAGACTTTCCCTTTACAGTCAAATAGCGCCTGATTTTCGCGCGCATTACCTTCTTTCCATTCATCATGGATATATTTCATGCCCGCTTTTGTAGCCCAGGTATTTCCCGGAACGGCAATCCAGGTTGGCTCCCAATAAAAAATGCCTTTGCCTCGATTATCGGGAACATCAATAATGGCCTGCATCAAGTCATGAATATAGTTATATTGCCCCTGAACCGTGCCCGGATAACCACCGTCTTTCTCTTCTTTCGCCTGGAAGCTGTTTTCCGCGTTATCGCAGTTCTCCAGGGTATAGCCGTAGGCGGCTTCGACCACGATGACATCTTTGTTGTAGCGTTTGCTGATGTCATCCATGTTGGCCTTCAATGCGCTGATAGGGCCATTCCAGTAGGTATACATCGACAGGCCAATCACGTCATACGGCACGTTGCGTTTGCTGATTTCATCAAACCACCAGCGGAAAGTGTCGTTTTTAGTGCCTTCAGCCAGGTGGAGCATAATTTTAACCTGCTCGCCATCCTTCAGATTCTCTTTAAGCCCGGAAATCGCCGCATTCAGCAGGCCGGCTAAACGGTCGAACTCGCCGCCGCCCTGCCCCCAGCTTTTGCCTTCCGGCCAGAGAATACCGCCGTTAATTTCGTTTCCAATCTGCACCATATCCGGCAGCACACCCTCTTTTTTGAAGCGGGCAATAGTGTCACGGGTATAGTCGTGAATCTCGGTTTTCAGCTGCGGATAGTCCATCTTTTCCCAGGCTTTTGGTTTGTACTGCTTGCCTGGATCGGTCCAGAAATCACTGTAGTGGAAGTCCAGCAGCAGCTTCATACCCTGCGCTTTTGCTCGCTTCGCCAGCGCCAGCGTACTGGCGAGATCGTTATCACCACCGCCATACGCGTTGCCGTCGGCATCTTTTGGGTCAACCCACAGGCGCAGACGAACGTAGTTCACGCCGTTGGCTTTGAGAATAGCCAGCGCGTCCTGTGGCTGGTTTTGTTCATTATAGAAACGAGCACCATGCTTCTCGGCATCCAGCAGCGTCGAAATATCCGCACCTTTAATAAAGTCCGCTGGCATCGCGTTAAACGGCTTCGTTTGCAGCACCTCGGCCGCAAACGACGATGCGGAAAAACTACAGGAGAGACAAACAGCAAGCAAAGCGGGTGCAAATCTTTTCATGTGGTTATCCTTTGGTGCTGCCGGAGGTCAGGCCGGACACGAAGTATTTCTGTAATGCCAGATAGAGAATCGCCACCGGTACGGCAATCAGCACGGCACCTGCCGCGTAGGTGGTGTAACTGGCGCCCATTTTTTGCGCCACCAGGTTGTACAACCCGATAGGCAGCGTGTATTTATCCGGCGTACGCAGGATGGTGCTGGAGAGAATGAAATCTCCCAGCGGGCCGGTGAAGGAAAACAGCGCCACCACCGCCACAATCGGCTTCGACAGCGGCATGATTATCTCGATAAAGATGCGGAAGTTACTCGCCCCGTCCATGCGCGCGGACTCATCAAGATCTTTGGGGATCGCGTCGAGATAGCCTTTCATCAGATAGGTATTCATCGGGATCATCCCCGCCACGTAGATCAGCACCAGCGCGAAGTGGCTGTTAATCAGCCCCAGCAGCTGAGAGAGCACGAAAATGGCGATCAGCGCGGAAAACTGCGGGATCATCTGCAGCAGTAAAAACAGCATCAGCCCGTTCTGCCGCCCTTTAAAGCGAAAGCGCGAGAACGCGTAGGCGGTGAAGCTGACACTGATCAGCGTCAGTACCATGGTCAGGAAGCTGATTTTCATCGAGTTCCAGTACCAGGTCATATAGTTCACCTGGCCGTTAAACAGATCCGCGTAATGCTGGAACGACAGATTCTCCGGAATAATGGAGGTACTCAACAGGCTGTTACCGGCGTTGAGCGACGCGCCAATGGTCCAGATCAGCGGGTAAATAATGATGGTGGAAACCAGCACGATAACCAGCCAGGAGAGCGAGAGACGCACCCATTTTTCACGTTTGATACTTTGTGATTTAGCCATGTTATTCCCTTACGCCATATCGTCGTTTTTGAAGGATTTCGTGGCGCGGAACTGCCACAACGCCAGCCCGACGACAAAAATCGACAGCAGGATGGTAATGGTTGCCGCAATGGCGTACTGGGAAGAGGACATAGTCAGCTTATAGATCCACGACACCAGAATATCCGTACCGCCCGCGTTCGACCCAGCCACCGCCGGCCCACCGTTGTTAAACAAGTAGATGATGTTGAAGTTGTTAAAGTTGAAGGTGTATTGCGTGATGATGATGGGCGCAATCGAGTACAGCACCAGCGGCAGCGTAATCGTGCGCAGTTTGGTGGTGGTGCTGGCACCGTCCATCGTCGCCGCTTCGTAGAGATCGTCAGGAATCGCCTGCAATACCCCCGTGGTCATGGCAAACACAAACGGGAAGCCAAGCCAGGTCTGCATCATAATCAGCGCGGTCTTGGTCCAGAACGGATCGGTCATCCACGCTTTCGGGCTGATACCGAAGAACGCCAGAATTGCGTTGTTAATGACCCCGAAAGAGTCGTTAAACATCCCGGCAAACACCAGAATGGTGACAAAGCCCGGCACCGCCCACGGCAGAATAAAGATAGTCCGGATAAGCGGCTTAAAGCGCAGATCCTTCTGGTTCACCAGAATCGCCAGCAGCACGCCCACGGTACATTGCAGCGTGGTAGCCAGCAGCGTCCAGACCACCGTCCACTGCAGCACATCAAAGAAGGTCGAACGCCAGATGGACAGCGTGAAAATATTGACGAAGTTCTTAAGCCCTACCCAGTCCACCAGCTTGGCTGGCGGCGTGTGGTAAAGGTTGTAGTTGGTAAAGGCAATGGCAAAACCAAACAGGATCGGGAAAATCACCACGAATACCAGCAGGATGAACCCTGGGGTGATCATGAGATAGGGAAAGCCATCGCTCAGCAGCATCTGATACTGCTTGCGCACGCTGTTCAGCTGCTGGCCTTCATCGCGCTTCTTGCCGTTGACCCACGCATCACGCAAGGAGAGGTAATAGACGGTAACGCCAAAGGCGACAATCAGGACGCTGATAATCCCTTCCGCTAACAGGAAAATAGAGTTATCGCGCGGTACCTCTTCTCCCAACGTGTATAGCCCCCACAGCCCTTCACGCAAGAAATCATAAAACACCCCCATAAAGCTGCTGAGCAGCACCAGGAAGATAAGTCCCTTTAGCCACTGGCGGTGATAGAACTGGCCAAAGCCAGGCACAATGGCCAACAACAGGCCGCACCACGCATGGCGACCAGCCCCCTGCGCTCTGTTTACATTTTCGCTTGGATTGATAATCACACACGGCTCCTTCTTAAAACGGGAGGTCCCCCTCCCGTCCGTGACGTCAGCGCTTACTGGTTACTCGCCTGCATGGCTTCGATCTGCATCTTGACCTGTTTTTCGGCGTTATCGAGCGCCGCTTTCGGCTCTTGCTTACCGGTGAGGCTCAGCTCGAGCGCCGCGTTGGCCGGCCCCCACACTTCGCCCATTTCCGGAATACCCGGCATTGCCGTCGCGCGCGCCGCTTGCACCGCAACGGCGCTGGCTTTCTCATCGTTCTTGATAATCGGATCGTCAATCATCGCCTTCTGCGGTGGGATCTCACGCGTCGCGATATAGCGCGTTTTCACATACTGCGGCTGGTTAATAAACGCGATGAACTTCTGCGCCATCTCCTTATCTTTACTCCATGTCGACACCACGTAGCCCTTCACGCCAAGGAAGGAGCTCATCGGTTTACCGTCCGGCAGATTTGGTAGCGGTGCCACACCGTAGTTGATGCCGGCGGCTTCATACGGCTGGAAAGCCCACGGTCCATTGATAACCGCCGCCGCTTTCTTCTCAGTGAACAGCGAATCAATGGCGTTCAGACCGTTGTCGCCAATAATCCCCGCCGGGAAGACGCCGTCGGCATAGAATTTTTTCAGGTAAGTTACCGCTTCCACGGCGCCAGGCTTGTTCAGACCGACATCCTCAGCGTTGTAGCCGCCTTTGCCGTTATCGCCAAAGATATAGCCGCCCATCGGGCCAATCGCGCCCCAGCTGTAGTAAATCTGGTCGAACTTGGCGAGCAGCCCGTATTTGTTCTGCGCACGCTGGGTTTTCGAATAGTCATACCATTCCGGAAGGCTGGCCAGCGGCTTATCGATTAAATCTTTGTTGTAAATCAGCACCAGCGTTTCGACCGCTTTCGGCACACCATACAGAGCGTTGTCCATACGAAAAGCGTTAATCGATGCAGGGGTAAACTCATCAATTTGCTTCTGGTCAAGCTTCAGCGGCGACAGCAGCCCCTGAACCACCGCGCCACCGAGCTGATCGTTTGGAATAACCAGAACATCAGGGCCAATCCCTGCCGGGCCATCAAGGCGCAGTTTTTCCAGCTGCTGCGCGTAGGGCATCTCCTGCACGTTGACCTTAACGTCATACTGTTTTTCGAAATCAGCGATAGCATCCTTAATTCCGGCGGATTTCTTTATGTCTTCCCAGACGTTAAGCTGCGTAGCCGCGTGAGCCTGCAGGCTAATCAACTGCCCCGCGGCCAGAGTGGTAAGGACAAGTGCGGCAATAGTGTTCTTTTTCATTATCAACCTCATGTGAAGGTGTAACAATTTATCGTTTTTGACTACAGGGTACAGAACGCTGTGATACGTATAATGCTTGTTTAGCACCGAGTTACTCGGCCGCCTTTACTTTGTTATACGCTACGCTTTGAGTAATGATAAAACCACTGATAACTGCGAGTTGTGTGATCGTGATTGCAGAAATGAAACATCGATATAGGGCACGTAATTAGCGGAAGTTATAGTCTTTCCAAGATTTTTACGCTGTTGAGCATCGCCTGACTGAATTGTAATACGTAATACACAAATGACATTCAGCGGCCCTCCTCCAACGGCAGGCAAAGGTTAACAACTTCGGGGAACGTCGATGTCTAATATCCGACTGAGGAACGTCACAAAACGCTTTGGCAGCACCGTCACGCTGCATAATGTCAATCTCGATATTGAAGACGGCGAATTTGCCGTGTTTGTCGGCCCATCCGGCTGCGGCAAGTCAACGTTGCTGCGGATGATTGCCGGGCTGGAAGAGGTCAGCGACGGCGAAGTACTGATCGGCGACGAAGTCATGAACGATGTCGCGCCGTCGCACCGCGGTGTGGCGATGGTATTCCAGTCTTACGCCCTCTACCCACACATGACCGTCGCCGAGAACATGGGCTACGGCCTGAAGGTGAACAAAGTGCCGAAAGACGATATTCGTCGTCAGGTCGAAATGGTCGCCAAAACGCTACAACTTTCTCACCTGCTAGATCGTAAACCAAAGCAACTTTCCGGCGGCCAGCGTCAGCGTGTGGCCATTGGGCGTGCCATCGTACGTAACCCTCGCGTTTTTATGTTCGATGAGCCGCTGTCAAACCTCGACGCCGAACTGCGCGTGGATATGCGTCTGCATATTGCGCGCCTGCACCAGGAGCTGAAAACCACCATGGTGTATGTCACCCACGATCAGGTCGAAGCAATGACGCTGGCCGATAAAATCGTGGTGATGAACTACGGTAAGGTTGAGCAGATGGGTTCACCGATGGATCTTTACTACAATCCGATCAATAAGTTCGTCGCCGGGTTCATCGGCTCACCGAAGATGAACTTCCTGCCCGCTACCGTTGCCGACTGGCAGCCAGGCTCGCTGACCGTGAAACTCGCCCAGCAGCACACGCTGACGCTGGCTATAGAGACCACCCCACTCACGCCGGGCGCCACCGTCACGCTGGGCATTCGCCCGGAGCATCTCTCAACCAACACCACAAGCGGGACGGTACTGGCCTTTAACTGTGAAGTGGTCGAGCGTCTTGGCAACAATACCTATCTGTTCGGTCAGTGCTACGGCCACGATAACGTGAAAATTCTGCTGCCGGGGGACGTTCATTTCCGCCCATGGCAGCAAATTGACCTCGCCTTCGATAACCAGCACTGCATGATCTTTGACGAAGATGGCCTGCGCATCAGCGCAGATATTGCCGCGCCGAATCAGCATTAATCCCCTTCTCGCGCGCACGGCCTTGTGCCGTGCGCTTTAGCAAAATTTCGCAAAAGCTCAGACCCTCCCGCGGTTCTAAATTAGAAAATAACGTTATTGGTCGCCTCCTCCGCCATCAGGCAGTCTGTCTCCATTAACCCAAAGGAGATATCCCATGCAGCGCTGTTGTTGTCATCCCGCATTCGCACCACCTGAATACCACGGCATTCATCTGCAAAATGGAGAGCACCATGAGTCTGACCACCCTGCCAATCCTCAGCCTGGCCCGCTATCATCAGCCATCTGAGCGCGCTGAATTTCTGCAAGAGCTTCGCCACGCAGCCCGCGACGTTGGCTTTTTTTATCTGACCGATCACGGCATCAACGACGCCCTACAGCAGTCGTTACAGTCTGAATCCCGCCGCTTTTTCGCCCTGTCCGACGAACAAAAACAGCAGGTGGCGATGATTCACTCCCCGCATTTTCGTGGCTACAACCGCAGCGCCGCCGAGCTCACCCGCGGGCAACCAGACTGGCGAGAACAGTTTGATATCGGCGCGGAACGCCAGGCGATTACCCTACGGGACCACGATCCGCGTTGGCTGCAATTACAGGGGCCAAATCTGTGGCCCGAAGCGCTGCCGACGTTGCGCCCGGTTCTACTGCAATGGCAACGCGCGATGACCGAGATGGCCATGACGCTACTGCGCGCCTTTGCCGAGTCGCTCCAGTTGCCGCCGGAAGCCTTCGATACCCTGTACGGCGAAAAGCCGAACGAACATATCAAGCTGATTCGCTATCCGGGCCAGCAGGAGACGCAGAACAGCACCCAGGGTGTTGGCGCGCACAAAGATTCCGGCTTCCTGAGCTTCCTGCTGCAAGATGACCAGAAAGGTCTACAGGTGGAGGTCAGCGACGGTCAGTGGATCGATGCGGTCCCGCTGCCCGGCAGCTTTGTGGTGAACATTGGCGAACTGCTGGAGCTGGCGACCAATGGCTATCTGCGCGCTACCGTCCATCGCGTGGTGACGCCGCCAGCCAATCAGCAGCGCCTGTCTATCGCCTTCTTCCTCGGCGCTCAGTTGGACGCCGTGGTGCCGGTTTACTCGCTGCCTGAAACGCTGGCGCGGGAAGCCAACGGGCCACAAAGCGATCCGCAGAATCCACTGCTACGCGATGTGGGCTGGAACTATCTGAAAGGCCGCCTGCGATCCCACCCGGACGTGGCAGAACGCTATTACCGTGACGTGCTGCGCGCCCGCAGCGAACAACTGATTGCCTGACACCAAAACAATAAGGAAACACACCATGAAACATGCCGCATTCAAACTGGCAGGGGTTGCACTGTCTCTTTCTCTGGCCTGGAGCGCATCTGCCGAGCCGCTGCGTATCGCTGCTGACCCGGTTCCACATGCAGAAATCCTTAACTTTATTAAGAAACAGGATCCGAAGCTGGATCTGAAAATCGTCGAGCTGACCAGCGGCGTTAACGCCAACGAACTGCTGGCCAATGGCGACGTCGACGCCAACTACTTCCAGCACGTGCCGTATCTGAAAGATCAGGAAAAAGCGTTGGGTAAAACCTTCGCCGTCGCCGCGACGGTGCACATTGAGCCGTTGGGCATCTATTCGCACAAGCACAAAGATCTGCAGTCGCTGCCGGAAGGCGCCACCGTGGCGGTACCGAACAACACCACCAACCTGAGCCGCGCGCTGTTCCTGCTGCAAAGCAAAGGACTGATTAAGCTCGCGGCCAAATTTACCGACCCGGCCACCACGCTGGCAACGCCAAAAGATATCGTTGAGAACCCGCATAAGCTGAAGATTCTGGAAGTGGAATCGCCGCAGATCCCGCGCTCGCTGGATGACGTCGATCTGGCGGTGATCAACGGTAACTACGCGCTGGAAGCTGGGCTGACGCCGGCGAAAGACGCGCTGGGGCTGGAGAGCGCCGAACATAACCCGTATGCCAATATTCTGGTCACCAACCCGCAGTTGGCTAACGATCCGCGCATCAAAGAGCTGGCTAAAGATCTGACCTCGCCGCAGGTGGCGGAATTTATTCGCCAGCACTATAACGGCTCAGTGATCCCGGTTAGCGCGCCACAGTCATGATCGTTATTGAAGGGCTGAGCAAGCAGTATGCCGGAGGCGGCCAACCGGCACTCAACAACGTGTCGTTTAGCGTTCCGAAAGGGGCGATTTACGGGATACTCGGGCGCAGCGGCGCAGGTAAAAGTACCCTGATTCGTTGCCTGAATTTACTGGAGCGGCCCAGCGCGGGCCGCGTCCTGTTCAACGGAGAAGATATTGCGCAGTACGATAAGGCGCAGCTGCGCGCCCATCGTCTGCGCACCGGCATGATTTTTCAGCACTTCAACCTTTTACACGCCCGCAGCGTCGCCGACAACGTCGCGGTGCCGCTGGAAATTGCCGGTATCGCGAAAGCGCAGCGGCAACAACGCGTCGCCGAACTGCTGGCGCTGGTGGGGCTTAGCGACAAAGCTGACGCCTTCCCCTCCCAGCTTTCCGGAGGCCAAAAACAGCGCGTAGGCATTGCCCGCGCGCTGGCGGCGGAACCCGACGTGCTGCTGTGCGATGAAGCGACCAGCGCGCTCGACGCCGAGACCACTGCCAGCGTGCTGGCGCTACTGGAAACCATTAACCGCCAGCTTGGGCTGACGATTGTCCTGATTACCCACCAGTTGGAAGTGGTGAAAAATCTCTGCGATCACGTGGCGCTGCTGGAAGGCGGCGAACTCCAGGAGAGCGGTAAAATCGCCGATCTGCTGGCCTCTCCCTGGTCGCGCCTGCGCGATATTTTGCTGGGGGATGGCGACGAAGAACGCCGCTTCCTGGCGCGTCATGGCCTCGACAGGAGACAATTATGCATAGTCGCATGAGCTGGGAAGATTTATGGCCGCTGCTGGTCAACGGCACGCTGGAGACGCTGTACATGGTGGGTCTGGCAGCGCTGTTTACCGTGCTGATTGGCCTGCCGCTGGGGGTATTACTGTTCATCTCACGCCGTCAGGGATTAGTGCCGATGCCGCGCCTTAACGCAGTGCTGGGCGCAGTCATCAATACCGGTCGCTCGCTGCCGTTTATTGTGCTGCTGATTGCGCTGATACCCTTTACCCGTCTGCTGGTGGGCACCACGCTTGGCAGCACCGCGGCGATTGTGCCCATTACCATCGGCGCATTCCCCTTTTTCGCGCGCCTGACGGAAAACGCGCTGGATGAAGTGGACTACGGGCGAATTGAAGCGGTGTTGTCGATGGGCGGGAGCGTCTGGCACGTCATCGCCAAAGCGCTACTCCCCGAAGCGCTGCCCGCGTTGCTGGCCGCCACCACGCTAACCATCGTGATGCTGATTGGCTTTTCCTCAATGGCCGGCGTTATCGGCGGCGGCGGGCTCGGTGACTTAGCCATTCGCTACGGTTATCAGCGGTTTAACGATCAAATTATGGTCGGCACCGTGTTAATTCTGGTACTGATGGTGCAGGCGGTACAGATGGGCGGCGACAGGCTGGTACGTTCGCTGGCGCATCGCCGCTAGCCTGCTGTCATTTGAACAAACGAGCGATTTCGCGTAATAACCGTCTGGATTGTCAGGTATACTTGTCGTACTTAGCCCAGGATAAGGACTGGCAGTGACAACTCGACATCTGGTCGGTCTGATAACCGGCGTGCTTATTTTGGCCATTTTTTTGCCGATACTGCTGAGTGTCTGGCTCGCCCAACGTGAAGCGCACAATCAGTTTATCGATGAGCAGGAGACCTACGCCTCCCGGGTCTTTATTCGCACCGAACAGGTTATGGAGCAGGCAAAAGGCGCGCTGCGGGAGATGGATTCACTCCAGGTGTCCGGGTGTGACCCGGAACACCTGCAGGCCATGCGCCGTCTCTCCTACTCCTGGCGCTATATCCAGGAAGTGCTGTATCTCGATGGAAATACCGTCCAATGTTCATCGCTGGAAAGTAACGGCAACGGCTTTACCTTCCCACCGCCGGACCGCATTATCCCCGCGGGCTATCGCGCCTGGTACACCGAGAGAAACGATCTGGGTATTCAGCGTTATATGGCGGCTTTCGCCTCCGAACACCATATGGTGATTATCGACCCGATCTCGTTTATTGACGTCATTCCGTTTACCAACTCAACCACCCAGGTCGCGCTGATCAGCACCCATAACAACCGCGTCCTCGCCAGCAGCGCGCCGCTCGACCAACAGGCATGGCAACGTATCAAGCAGGAGCATCTGTCATCGCTGACCAGCAACAACGTGGTCTACACCGTGCGTCAGTTCCCTGATATACAGGTCACGATCATGACCTGGTCGTCCACCCTCCCGCTGTCGACGCGTTTACGGCATCAGCTGATGATTTGGGTACCGGCGGGCATGGTCATCAGCCTGCTTGCCTGCTGGCTGATTCTGCGGGTGCTAAAACGTCTGCAATCACCAAAACAACGAATGCAGGATGCGTTAAACAACGCTGATATTTCCGTTTACTATCAGCCGATTGTGTCGCTAAGCGACGGTAAAGTGGTGGGCTGTGAAGCGCTCGCACGCTGGAAACAACCGGACGGCACTTATCTCTCGCCGGAGATCTTTATTCCACTTGCAGAACAATGCGGGCTCATTACCGCGCTGACCGAAAGCGTCGTCAAAACGGTCTTCCACGATCTGGGTAAATGGCTAAGTCTGCATCCTGAACTGCACGTGTCGATTAATCTCTCAGTCGCTGATTTTCAATCGGTGGTGCTGCAAACTCTGCTACACCAGCAACTGCGAATCTGGCAGGTGCAGCCGCAGCAGGTAGCGCTGGAGTTGACCGAACGCGGCTTTGCCGACCCGAAAACCACGCTGCCGGCGCTTAACGCCTACCGCGAGGCGGGACACGCAATCTATATCGATGACTTTGGTACCGGTTATTCCAGCCTGCGCTATCTCCAGGATCTGGAAGTCGATACCTTAAAGCTGGACAAATCCTTCGTTGACGCGCTGGAGTACGCACAGGTGACGCCCTACATCATCGAGATGGCGAAAACGCTACAGCTGAATATCGTGGCGGAAGGCATTGAAACCACCTGCCAGGAGGCATGGCTGCACGAGCATGGCGTCCAGTTCGGACAAGGCTGGCTCTATAGCAAAGCCTTACCGAAAGAGGCCTTTATTCTCTGGGCGGAGAACAACCTCAGGACGCACGCTACTTCAGATAAGACTTAATCACCTGCATCACCACATCGAGATCGGCCTCACGCTGCGTCTCTTCGGGCTCTTTCACCACGTGATCGGTGAGATGGCCCTGAATCACCTGCATCATCATGCCGTTTACCGCCCCACGAATCGCCGCCAGTTGCTGTAGCACTTCGGCACATTCATGGTCGCGGTTGAGCATTTTTTCCAGCGCGGCGCTCTGCCCCTGAATTTTCTTCAGGCGCGTCAATAACATCTTCTTGTGGCGAACGGTATGTGACATAGCGGGATCCTTTCTTAACTCCTGCGCAAGCATACCACGGGCGCTCTTCACTGGGCATTTTTATACTTGGGGGTAGTATATAACTACTGGGTGGGAGTATAGTGCATGCACTTTTTTGCAAGGATCCTGCCGACGATGACCGACTTCACCACACTCTTACAACAAGGCAATGCCTGGTTCTTTATCCCCGGCGCAATTCTGCTTGGCGCGCTGCATGGACTGGAGCCGGGGCATTCAAAAACGATGATGGCGGCCTTTATCGTTGCCATTCGAGGGACGCTGAA
Source organism: Kluyvera sp. Awk 3 (assembly GCF_028069715.1). NCBI lineage: Bacteria > Pseudomonadati > Pseudomonadota > Gammaproteobacteria > Enterobacterales > Enterobacteriaceae > Kluyvera > Kluyvera sp. Awk 3. The sequence goes on from NZ_JANEWH010000008.1 coordinate 11,883, forward strand.
ACAGGCGATTCTATTAGGGCTGGCGGCGACGCTGTCGCACACGGTGGTCGTGTGGATCATCGCAATGGCAGGCATGTGGTTTGGCCGCGGCTGGGACGCGCAAACCGCCGAGCCATGGTTTCAGCTGCTTTCCGGGATAATCATTATTGCCATCGCGTTGTGGATGCTGTGGCGCACCTGGCGTGAGTCGCACGGCGCGCACGATCATCACCATCATGACCATGAACATCACCATCATGACCACGCTCACCACCACCACGATCATGATCATCATGCCCCTCATCACCCTCACGCAAATCTGGTCGATGCCGACTGGCAGGATGCGCATCAGCGCGCGCATGCCGAAGAGATCAATCGTCGCTTTAAAGGACAGGACGTCACCACCGGGCAAATCGTGATGTTTGGCCTGACCGGCGGGCTAATCCCCTGCCCGGCGTCAATCACCATTCTGCTGATCTGTCTGCAACTCAAGCACGTTGCGCTGGGCGCCACGCTGGTATTGAGCTTCAGCGTCGGGCTCGCGCTGACGCTGGTGGCTTCCGGCGCGATTGCCGCCATCGGCCTCAAGCACGTCAGCAAACGCTGGAGCGGGTTTGGCGAACTGTCGCGTAAAGCGCCGTGGTTTTCCGGCGCACTGATTATTGTGGTGGGGATCTACATGATGGGACACGGCATCAGCGCGCTGGCGTGATGCCGTTTTGTTCAGGAGAGCGGCTCGGCCTTCATCGGCGCAGGCGGCGCTGCGCGGGGTAGCTGGAACCACGGCAGGCAAATCTGGATCAACGGGCCAATCGCCAACGCGTACAGTACGGTCCCGATGCCAAACGCGCCGCCCAGCACGATGCCAATCAACAGCACCGAGATTTCGATAGTGGTACGAATCCGCCGGATCGGCCAGCCGGTCCGGGCGTGAATACCGGTCATCAGCCCATCGCGCGGACCTGCGCCAAACCCTGCGCCGATGTACATCCCGGTGGCCAGCGCATTCAGCAGGACCGCCAGCAGCAACAGCACGGCACGTAACCAGAGTGATTCCAGCGGCGGCATCAGCGACAGCGTCGCGTCTGCCGCCAGCCCGAGCACAATCACGTTACTGATGGTGCCAAGCCCCGGACGCTGACGCAGCGGGATCCACAGCAACAGTACCGCCACACCGGTGAGGATCATCACCATGCCAATATCCATCGATGCCAGTCCGGCAACCCCGAGGTGAAAAACGTTCCATGGGTCGGCTCCCAGGTTGGCTCGCACGTAAACGGCAGTCGAGACGCCGTAAAGTATTAATCCGATATAAAGCTGAATCAGTCGGCGTAACATAAATACCTCTGCCTGTCGTATTGATGCTTTCATCATCGACAAAAATGGCATTATGATTAATGACCAGTTTTTAAAAAGTGGACTGCTCTGATGCGTCGACGTTCCGCCACCCAATCATTAGTTCGCCTGCTCGGTCAGTGGCAGGAAAGCCCCTCTTCCACGCCGCTCTGGCGCCAGCTTACCGATGCGCTGCGGTTGCTGATTCTTGATGGCCGACTGCCGCTGGATACCCGCCTGCCTGGCGAGCGCGAATTTGCCAGCGCGCTTGGCGTTAGCCGTACGACCATTGCCAGCGCGCTGGCGCAGTTGCGTGATGAGGGTTACGTACAGAGCCGTCAGGGCAGTGGCTCGACGGTGAGACTGGCTGGTGAAAACCGCCCGTCCACGCCACGCTTAAATACCGCCCAAACGCTGAATCTCTCTACCGCCGCGCTGGCGGCGGGGGCAGAAATTCACCAGGCCTATAGCCATGCGCTATCGATGCTGCCGGAGTACCTTGCTACGACAGGCTACGATCAGCATGGCCTGCCCGCGTTACGCGAGGCGATTGCCCAACGCTACACCGCTCGTGGTCTGGCTACTCATGCCGATGAAATTATGCTGGTGAACGGGGCGGTCAGCGGGCTGGCGCTGATTCTGCGCTATCTGACCGGGCCGGGCGATCGGGTGGTGGTGGAAACACCCACCTATCCGCTGGCGATTTCCGCCATTGAGGGAGCTTCCTGCCGTCCGGTGGCTCTGCCGCTGCCGGACCGGGGATGGGATACCGATGGGCTGGCGGCGATCATTGCCCAGACGGCCCCGCGCCTGGCGTATCTGATGCCCGATTTTCAAAATCCCACCGGGCAATGCATGGATCGCGCCACGCGGCAGACCGTCGCCGATCTGGCAGCCCGCACCTGCACGACGCTGGTCGTGGACGAAACCATGGTCGATTTATGGTACAACGCGCCGCCGCCGCCTCCACTGGCGGCCTTTAACCGCGAGGCGCCGATTATTAGCGTGGGTTCAACCGGCAAAAGCTTTTGGGGCGGATTACGACTGGGCTGGATCCGCGCATCGTCACAAACCATTGCCGCGTTGGTTCAAACCCGGGATACCCTGGATTTAGGTTCGCCGCTGCTGGAACAGCTGGCCACCTGCTGGTTACTGGAAAACGAAAGTACTCTGCTGCCCGCAAGACGTCATCAGCTGAAAGCCCGTCGCGACATGTGTGCCTCGCTGATGCAGGAGTATTTCCCACAGTGGAAATTCAGGATGCCGGAGGGCGGACTGTCGTTTTGGGTTGAACTACCGGAAATGATGGCGACACGTTTTGCCGCGCGCGCGGAAGGCAGCGGAATTCATATTGGCGTGGGGACGCGTTTTGGTCTGGCCGGAAGCGGCGAGCGAAATTTACGTCTTCCCTTCACCCTGGATGATGAAAAGCTGCGTCGCGCGTTCACTACGTTGCAGCCAATATGGGCAACGTTAGCAGGCCAGTCCGGGGGAAATAAGATGCGAAAAATAATCTAACCGTGCGCATACCTATCTCGCCACCCAATAACGAAACCGGCCTGGCGCTGATATATTCTTTAAAAAGATAACGCCAAATAAAAGAATATATTAGTGCTGCGGAGGAATCGGAAAGCCTTTCAGTGAAATAACGAAAGATTCGCCCTCTTTCTTAATTTTTGCCCCGGTATCACACCAGTCAGAGGCGATACGAAAGAATTCATCGCTGCCGACGTTCCAGTTAAGAAGAACATGCTTGACGTAGCCCGAGCGTAACAGAGCGCAGGCTTCACTATAGTTACACGCTATTGTCGGTTGCTGTTTCATTTTCTCTTCTTCAGTAATTTACGTAATGCTTTGATTTCTTTAGGTGTAAAGGGGGCGACATCCTCTTCCGTATGCTGGCTATCGATGTCGTCTTCACATACACCCGCCTCTTCTTCCGCCGTAAAGCCCGACAACAGTAGCTTCTCCGCCGCGGCCCCTAAAGTCAGGCCATTGGCCTCAGCATAGTGACGAAGTTTCTCTTTAACGGTCTCATCAATTTTTACGTTCAGCACTGCAATTGTCATGTTTACCTTCCCGTAGCAACGCGTCATCCCGAACGCGTGTGTTAACCACTGAAAAATGGTTTTGTGTATTATTTCTGTAATAACTAATACATGAACTCAACAACACATTCCACAAATATATTTTTAACACAACAGGCAATATAAATACCCAATATTAATTTAAATACAATTTATGACACGTACATGACAGTATTATTACAAATAAATGAAGCTTAATTGACGCGCAGGCGAGAATAACCTTAATAAATAAAGGGATTAATAACGTTACGGAGAATGAAAAAGAAGAGGAAATACAAATGGGTGGGGGCCCTGCCAGCTACATCCCGGCACACGCGTCATCTGCCTTGGCTGCTTCCTTCCGGACCTGACCTGGTAAACAGAGTAGCGTTGCGGGAGAACCAACAGAGCCCCCATTGAGAGCGTTGTTACCCAACGCGCTGGCGCATTATCCCTGCTGAAGCAGGCAATTGCAAGCTATCCGCTTCTACCTGCTGGATTCTTGCGCAATCCTCCCTTCACACGGGACATCAGGCTGATTATGCTAAAGGTTCTGCCTTCAGGAACTGACTATGGATGCTTTAGATTCTTTCCCCCAACGCGTTTGGCAAATCGTCGCCTCCATTCCGGAAGGGTATGTGACGACCTACGGCGATGTCGCCCGGCTGGCTGGTTCCCCGCGCGCCGCGCGGCAGGTAGGCGGCGTGCTCAAACGCCTGCCGGAAGGCTCAACGCTGCCGTGGTACCGGGTGGTAAACCGTCACGGCGCAATATCGCTTACCGGGCCGGATCTTCAACGCCAGCGTCAGGCGCTGCTGGCTGAAGGGGTACAGGTATCGGGGAGCGGACAAATTGATATGCAGAAGTATCGTTGGCGATATTGAGATTCTGGCGTCACAGCACCGACGTCGTCAGTCTGCGGCGAACAAAAAAATGCCCTCTCGCTGGAGGGCATTTTCATTTACGGCACCTGAACCGGCGCGGTGTCCTGCACCGGTACCGCGGTTTGCTGTACCGGAACCAGGGTCACATCGGCCTTGGTACCGCCGTGGTTGATGACTTCCTGGATAGTATCGGTAATAAACAGCAGCTTACCGTCGAGGGTCACCGCCGCGCTTAACAGGATGCGGGCGTTAGGCTGAATATCTGCCGGGTTATACGGCAGCACAAAGCTAAACGGCGCCTGCTTACCTTCGGTACGGGTCACTTTCTGCGACAGCACTTTTGCCGGCGCATCGGCCAGGGAAGCATCCGACAGCGTGACCGTCAGCACCGCTTCCGGCGGCAGCGCCACTTTCTGGCGAATCCACACGTTACCAGAGACGGTCGGGCCGGTAATGGCCTCAGCCTGAGTTGCTGCTTGCGGCGCAGGCGTCTGATTCTGACTTTGCTGGTGAGTCTGGGCACAGCCCGCGAGGGTCAGCGCAATCGCCAGACCGCTTAAGATCGGCACGAGTTTCATTAGCATTCTCCTTTTCGCTCACTCAAATTAAGGCTGTTTTCTCAATTGAGTGACATCGCCTTAACAACTTTTACCGCTCAAGTGTGGCACATATTTCACATTAATGCCTGCAAATGCCCCATTATTCAGATAATTGAACCCATCGGACCACTGGCGAAACTGCGTTATAATGGAAACATTCACCTGACGCTGTGACAGTAAAAATATAGAGGGTATCAATGAGCCAGGCGCTATCGAATCTGCTGACATTATTAAATCTGGAAAAAATTGAAGAAGGTCTGTTCCGCGGCCAGAGTGAAGATCTTGGCCTCCGTCAGGTCTTTGGCGGGCAGGTTGTTGGCCAGGCGCTGTATGCCGCGAAAGAAACGGTCCCGACCGATCGACTGGTACACTCGTTCCACAGCTACTTCCTGCGCCCGGGCGACAGCCAGAAACCGATCGTTTACGACGTCGAAGTGTTGCGCGACGGCAACAGTTTTAGCGCCCGTCGCGTCGCGGCCATTCAGCACGGTAAACCGATCTTTTATATGACCGCCTCTTTCCAGGCGCCGGAACCGGGCTACGAGCATCAGAAAAGCATGCCAGCAGCGCCATCGCCGGACGGTCTACCTTCTGAAACCGACATCGCCCGCTCGCTGGCGCATCTGCTGCCGCCGCAGGCCAAAGAGAAGTTTCTCTGCGATAAGCCGCTGGAAATTCGCCCGGTTGAGTTCCACAACCCGCTGAAGGGGCACGTCGCTGAACCGCGCCGCCAGGTATGGATGCGCGCTAACGGCGCGGTGCCGGATGATTTGCACATCCATCAGTATCTGCTTGGCTATGCCTCGGACTTTAACTTCCTGCCAGTGGCACTGCAGCCGCACGGCGTTGGCTTCCTTGAGCCAGGCATGCAGGTGGCGACCATCGACCATTCGATGTGGTTCCACCGTCCGTTCAACATGAACGAATGGCTGCTCTACAGCGTGGAAAGCACCTCGGCCTCCAGCGCGCGCGGTTTTGTGCGCGGCGAATTCTATACTCAGGATGGCGTGCTGGTCGCCTCGACGGTGCAGGAAGGCGTCATGCGTAACCGCAACTAATGCGCTTCACGCACAAAAAGCCTCCCAATGGGAGGCTTTTTTGGCTTTGGAGATAACTCATGATCCGTCGAATGAGGCGCAAACGTCAGTGTCGGCGGATTCCCGGCTTCGCAATGCTCGGCCGGGTGACAGGCGTTATCAGGCGTTGTAGGCGTTTTCGCCGTGGCTGTTGACGTCCAGACCTTCACGCTCCTGCTCTTCCGGCACGCGCAGACCCACCGTCAGATCCGCCACTTTATAACCGATGAAGGCCACAACGCCGGACCAAACGATAGTGATGGCGATACTTTCTAACTGCACCAGCACCTGATGGCTCATGGTGACGCCTTCAGCGTACCCCACTCCGCCCAGCGCGGTTGAAGCAAAGATACCGGTCAGAATACAGCCGATGATGCCGCACACCCCGTGGACACCGAACACGTCGCAGGGGTCATCCACACGCAACCAGCGTTTCAGGGAAGTCACGCCCCACAGACCGGCCAGACCCACCACAATACCCAGAATCAGCGCGCCGCCAACACCGATATAACCGCATGCCGGAGTGATACCCACCAGCCCTGCAATTGCACCGGAACAGGCACCCAACAGCGAAGGTTTGCCGCGCAGCGCCCACTCGCCGAAGACCCAGCCGAGGATAGCGGCGGCAGTCGCGACGACGGTGTTCACAAAGGCCAGACCGGCAATTTCATTCGCTGCGCTGGCGGAACCGGCGTTGAAGCCGAACCAGCCAAAATAGAGGATCGCCGTGCCAATAAACACCATCGGCAGGTTGTGCGGTTTGAAAGCTTCTTTACCGAAGCCTACGCGTTTACCAATCAGGTAAGCGCCCACCAGACCGGCTACCGCCGCGTTAATGTGCACCACCGTGCCGCCCGCAAAGTCCAGCGCGCCATGGCTTGCCAGCAGACCACCGCCCCACACCATATGGGCGATCGGGATGTAGGAGAGCGTCAGCCAAATCACCACGAAAATCAGCACCGCAGAGAAACGAATACGTTCCGCCAGCGCGCCGACAATCAGCCCCACGGTGATGCAGGCGAAGGAGCCCTGGAACGCCACGTGGATGTACTGATAGAAGGAGCCCATCAGATCGGTGATTTTAATATTTTTCAACATGATCCAGTCGAAGCTACCGAAGAAGCTGCCGCCAGTGCCGAAGGCCAGGGAATAGCCGTAAACCACCCACAGTACGCACACCAGAGCGAAGGTGACCGCGACCTGCGTCAGCATCGAGAGCACGTTCTTACCGCGAATCAGACCGCCGTAGAACAGCGCAATGCCCGGAATGGTCATAAACAGCACCAGCGCGGTACAAATCATCATAAAGGCGTTATCCGCTTTATCCACCGCCGCCGGTGCCGCCATCGCCAGACCCGGCAACAGCGCCAGCGCGCTCAACCCCGTTTTTACCATTGTTTTTTTCATCATCTCGATCCCTATTACTGTGCTGTCTGGGAATTACAGCGCCGCTTCGTCGGCTTCGCCGGTACGAATACGGATTACGCGCTGCAGTTCGGCGACAAAAATCTTACCGTCGCCAATTTTTCCGGTATAAGCGGCTTTACTGATGACGTCGACGACTTCATCGAGCTGATCGTCGGCGATAGCCACATCAATCTTAACCTTCGGCAGGAAGTTGACGCTGTATTCCGCACCGCGGTAAAGCTCTGCATGACCTTTCTGGCGACCAAAGCCTTTCACTTCCGTCACCGTTAAGCCCTGAATGCCAATAGAAGACAGCGCTTCGCGAACGTCTTCGAGTTTGAATGGTTTGATTACCACGGTAACCAGCTTCATAGATCCCCTCCAGTCAGAATTTGGTAGTGGCTGCGAACACACAACAGATAAAGCAAGGGGCGTGCCAGAAATGAAAAAACGGCATTCATGCGGGATAATCAGGGATGGTGTGCGGGAAATCGTGGGACAAAAAAGAAAAACGCACCATGCGAGTGCATGATGCGCGTCACAAATGCATTCTGTTAGAAAAATGCCTGTCTCTGGTGCATCAGGCGGTCAAAGCATCGTCCTGAGCGCTGGCGGCCAGTTCTTCCCCGGCCAACTGTAGTTGATACATCTGCCAGTAACGCCCTTTTGCTTCAAGCAGTTGCTGATGCGTTCCCTGTTCTACCGCCTGCCCACGATGAAGCACCATGATGGTGTCCGCTTCGACGATAGTCGATAAACGGTGAGCAATCACCACCAGCGTGGTGTGTTGACGCACGGCGGCCAGCGCCTGCTGGATAGCGCGCTCGGTGCCGGAGTCGATATTGGCGGTCGCTTCGTCGAGAATCAGCACCTGCGGGGTATCAACCAACACGCGAGCCAGCGCGAGCAGCTGTTTCTGCCCAACCGAAAGGTTATTGCCCTGCTCGCCAAGATGGGTATAGATACCGTCGCTCATGCTGCGCGCCAGCTCCGCCAGTTGCACCGTTTCCAGCACCTGCCAGACCTGCGCCTCACTGATATCACGCCCCAGTGTGACGTTGGCAAAGAACGAATCTGCCAGCACCACTGGGTCCTGCTGCACCACGGCGATCCCCTGGCGCAGCACATGATGACTCAGGCTCGACAATGGACGACCGCCGAGGCGAATCTCCCCCGCGTTCGGCGGATAATAGCCCATCAGCAGGCTGGCCAGCGTACTCTTGCCGCTGCCAGTATGCCCGACCAGCGCCACAAAGCTCCGCGCCGGAATCGACAGCGAGATATTTTGCAGCACCATTTTGTCGCTACGGTAGGCAAACGACACGTTATCAATATCAATGTCACCGTTGGCTAACGGCGCAATATCCTCGCCGTACTGCTGGCGCGGACGATCCATCAGCTCAAAGACGCGCTCCCCGGCGACCACCGCCTGTTGCAGCATTGACTGCTGGGTGGTGAGCTCAATCAACGGTTCGTTCAGACGCCCCAGGTAGCTAATAAAGGCGTACAGCACCCCCACCTCAATCGTTCCCTGCGCGCTAAAGCCGAACAACATCAGTAGCCCACAGAGGATCAGCGAGGAAAACAGGCTCAGCAGCGGGCGCAGCAGGAAGCCGTCAAGCCGCAGGGTTTGCATACGCGCCAGATAGTGTGAACGGCTGACCTCGCCAATACGCTCGCCAAAGCGCACCTGCTGGCGAAACTGCTGGATCACACTCATGCCGTTGATCACTTCGTTAAAGCCATCGTTGATGTCGGCAAGATACGCACGCACGCGGCGTACAATCGGCGTGCTGTAACGCTGATAAATCACCATCACCGTCATGACCGCCGGGAAAATGACAATCGCCACCAGCGCCATGCGCCAGTCGAGGCTGAACATGGCGACCAGCATGGCGCCAATCAGCGCCGCGCTGCGCAGCACCGTCGCCACCACGGTCACGTAAAGGTCACGAATCACTTCGGTGTCGTTGGTTACCCGCGAAATAAGCTGACCAACCGGCTGGGTATCAAATTCGCTTAGCGGCTGGCGCAGCGCGGCATCCATCACGTCGGTTCGCAGCTGCTGCACCACGCCGACCGCCGCGCGGTTAAACAGCAGCGACTGGCTATAGTGCAGCGTCGCGGCCAGCAGTTGCAGGCCAATATAGGCCGCCGCAAGACCAGCCACTTTCCCCCACGGCAAAATGTCTTTCGCCACCATATTATCGATAAAATAGCTGATCAGCAGCGGCCCGCTCACTTCAGCGGCAGCCGCCACCCACAACATCGCCACGGCAATCGACAGCGGCTTACGCCACGGCGAGCCGTAGGCCAGCAGCCGTTTTAAGGTTGGCCACAGTTGCCCGAAACTACGCATTCACTTCCTCCGGTTTCTCTTCTTCCGGCGCGTCGTTCAGCGCGGCTTCCAGCTGTTGATAACGGTACATATCACGATACCAGCCCGCCTGCGCCGCCAGCTGTTCATGCTGCCCGTGCTGGGCAATATGCCCATGCTGCATCACGATGATCTCGCTGGCGTCAGTCAGCGCCGATAAGCGATGGGCGCTGATAATGACTGTCCGCCCTTCGCCCCACTGACGCAGGTTATGCAATATTTGATGCTCAGTACGGCCATCAACCGCCGACAGCGCGTCGTCGAGAATCAGGATTTCAGCGTCCAGCAGCAGCGCGCGAGCAATCGAAATGCGCTGTTTTTGCCCGCCGGAGAGCATCACGCCACGCTCGCCCACTTCGGTGTCGTAACCCTGTGGCAGACGCAGAATATCTTCATGCACGCAGGCCAGCTTCGCCGCGCGTTCAATTTCTTCCTGCGTGGCGCTCGGGCAGCCCAATGCGATATTGCTGGCCACCGTATCGGAAAACAGGAACGGCGTCTGGCTGACGACCGCCAGACGGCTGCGCCAGGCATCGAGCTGAAGCTGGCGTAGAGGAATATCGTGGAAACGGATCTCACCGTCATCCACGTCGAAGTGGCGCTGAATCAGCGCCAGAATAGTCGATTTCCCAGAGCCGGTCGGCCCGCAGATGCCCAGCATTTGCCCCGGTTTCAGCGTGACGTTAACCTCCTCAAGGGTCGGCTTGTCGGTTTGCGGGTAGCTAAAGCGGTGTATCGCCAGCGCGAGCGTACCGCGCCCTTCCGGCACCGGCTGGACGCCATCGTTCACCACCGGCGCTTCCGCCAGCAAAGTGCGAATGCGGCTATAGGCTGCGCTGCCGCGCTCGACGATGTTGAACATCCACGCCAGCGCCAGCATCGGCCAAATCATCAACCCAAGGTACATCATAAAACTGGTCAACTGGCCGAGCGTCAGATCGCCCTGCATCACCATCCAGCTACCGCCGGCAATCGCCAGCAGGTTCGCCATGCCGATAGCAATATAAATCGTCGGGTCAAAGCGCGCGTCGATACGCGCGACGCGCATGTTTTTCACCCCGGTGTCCGCCGCGTCGGCGGCAAACTGCGCAGACTGCCGGTCTTCAAGGCCGAAGGCTTTGATCATGCGAATGCTGGTCAGGCTTTCCTGGGTGCGATCGTTAAGGCTGGAGAACGCCGCCTGCGCCACTTTAAAGCGCTCGTGCAGCAGATCGCCGTAGCGATGGATAACCAGCGCCATAATCGGCATTGGCACCAGCGCTAATAATGTCAGCTGCCAGCTGAGCTGGGTGGACATCACGATCAGCACCGCGCAGCCCATCACCAGCGAGTCCACCAGCGTCAGCACGCCTTCCCCGGCGGCGAAGACCACGCGGTCAACATCGTTGGTGGCCCGCGCCATCAGGTCGCCGGTACGGTGGCGCAGATAGAATTCCGGATGCTGGCGGCTGAGCTGACGATAGAAATCTTCACGCAGTTCGACGGCCAACTGGTAGGATGCCCCAAACAGCAGCACGCGCCAGACGTAGCGCAGCAGATAGACCACCACGGCAATCAGAACCATAGTGCCAATCCACATCATCAGCTTACCGGCGGTGAAGTGGTGTTGCGTCACGCCATCAACCACGATCCCCACGACTTTTGGCGGAATCAGTTGGAGAATGGCAATGATAATTAGCAGGGCCACGGCGCCGAGATAGCGACGCCATTCCCGACGAAAGTACCAGCTAAGTTGAGCAAATAATCGCACGCAGTAAAATTCCAGAGATAGAGTTATTCGATGGGAAGTGCTGTGGTGTATTTAATCTGTTCCATCGCAAAGCTTGAGGTGACGTCCGACAGTCCGGGGACGCGATTCACCAGGCTTTTGTAAAAATCATCGTAGCGTTTCATGTCAGCAACCTGCACGCGCATCAGGTAATCATACTCCCCGGCCATACGCCAGAAGCCGAGCACCTCAGGCATTTGCGTCACTTCGCTGACAAACAGGCTGTACCAGTCGCTGCTGTGATGCTGGGTTTTAATCAGGACGAACGCCGTCAACCCTAAACCGAGTTTTTCCGGATCCAGCAGCGCCACACGCCCGAGCAGCACGCCGTCATCTTCCAGCCGTTTAAGCCGTTTCCAGCATGGCGTGGTGGTCAGATTAACGGCATCCGCTAACGCCTGCAAAGAGAGCGTGCAGTCATTCTGCAGCAAGGAGAGCAGCTTACGGTCAATTTTATCTAGCATTACCTTCACCGAGAGAAAAATTTTCTCTCTTAATTGTATTTTAAAGGTCAGATGGCAACAATTTTTTCTGCCGTTTTCGCTAAGCTGGGCACAAAATGACAAACGGAAAAATGATGATGAATAGCACCTGGGTCAAAAATGCCATTAGCGAAATTAACGCCGATTATCAACGCAGCGCCGATACGCATCTGATTCGTTTGTCGCTGCCCGCTTTCCCCGATATTCAGCTGTATCTGAAAGATGAAAGCACCCATCCCACCGGCAGCCTGAAGCACCGCCTGGCGCGTTCGCTGTTCCTCTATGGGCTGTGCAACGGCTGGATTCAGGAAGGCACGACGATTATTGAATCCTCTTCCGGTTCCACTGCGGTGTCCGAAGCCTATTTTGCCCGCCTGCTGGGGCTGCCGTTTATTGCGGTTATGCCTGCCTGCACGGCGAAACGTAAAATCGAGCAAATTGAATTCTACGGCGGCCGCTGCCATTTCGTGGAGAGTGCCTGTGAAATCTACGCCGCATCGGAAAAACTGGCCCGCGAGCTGAACGGCCATTATATGGATCAATTCACCTACGCAGAACGCGCCACCGACTGGCGCGGCAACAATAATATTGCCGACAGCATTTTCCGCCAGATGTCTCACGAACCGAATCCGGTGCCGTCATGGGTGGTGATGAGCGCGGGCACCGGTGGCACCTCCGCCACCATTGGTCGCTACATTCGCTGCCAGGGTTACGACACGCGACTGCTGGTCGTCGATCCGGAAAATTCAGTCTTCCTCGACTACTGGCAGCACCGCGACGCCAGCCTACGCGGCAGCGTCGGCAGTAAAATCGAGGGTATTGGCCGCCCGCGCGTCGAACCGTCGTTTATCCCGGACGTCGTCGATGACATGCTGCGCGTGCCGGACGCCGCCAGCGTCGCCACCGCGCAGTGGCTGGAAACCCAGTTGGGCCGCAAAGTGGGCGCGTCCACCGGCACCAATATGTGGGGCGCGCTGCAGCTGGCTGCGCAAATGCGCGCCGAAGGAAAAAGCGGTTCGATCGTCACACTGCTGTGCGACAGCGGCGAGCGCTATCTTGATACCTATTACAACGCCGAATGGGTGGCGAATAACATCGGCGATATCGCGCCGTGGCGTCGTGAAATCGAGCAACTGATCGCCCAATAAAAAAAGCCCGACATCATCAGATGCCGGGCTTGCTGGTAAGTCTCTCTATTCGGGGGAATAAGGTAGATTTGGTGTATCCAGCCAATGCGTTAAATAGTGGGAAACCGCCTGGTTGGCGCAGTTTCCAATAACCGGCAGATGAGGCAGAGCCGCTTTAAGCTGCCCCATTGCGTTGCCCATGATCACGCCCCGGCCCACCAGCCCCAGCATTTCACGGTCGTTCATGGCATCGCCAAAGGCCATGCACTCTTCCATGCCGACGCCAAGATGGTCGCTCAGCACCTTCAGCGCCGCGCCTTTGTTGCTGCCACGCGGCAGCACCTCCAGACAGTCTATCGCTGAGAAACAGATGTCGGCGCGCTCATCCAACGCTTCTGTGAGTTGAATACGCAGGCGGCAGAGATCGTCGTGATCGCCACAGAAACAAATTTTGGTCACCTGATGCGCCGGGATCCGCCGCAGATCGCGCAGCTGGTAGGAGAAACCGCTATACACATGCGCCTTGAGTAATTCCGGGATCTCGCGCCCGGTAAACCAGCCGTTATCGTTAAAAACGTGCATGCTGGCTTTGGTATCCCAGTAGGAATGCAGCACCTGCTCGGCGACGTCTGCAGCAAGGTCGCTGCGATACAGCACTTCGCCCTGTTGGGTATGAATGCGCGTCCCGTTACCGGTAATTAAATATGCGTTCAGCGAAAGCGTGTCGACCAGCGGACGCATCTCCAGCACATGACGTCCGGTAGCAAAAGTCAGCGTAATTTGCCGTTCGCGCAGCCGTTTCAGTACCGCAACGGTTCTCTCGCCTAAACGATGGTCTGGCATCAACAGTGTGCCATCCATATCAAACGCCGCCAGTCTTGCCATGATTTATCCCACCTGTGATCGCTCTCTCTTGTCAGTCAGTATCTGCTGGGATATACGGAAGTAATACTGAATACTTCATTTTTATTGTTCCGGGTTTATATGCGACTGTTAAATCGTTTAAATCAGTTCCAGCGTCTGTGGCTGCCGTCGCAGGGTGACGATCAGCAGGTGACCATTGCCGAGCTGGCCGCACGCTGTTTTTGCAGCGAGCGCCATGTGCGCACGCTGCTGCGTCAGGCGCAGGAGGCCGGGTGGCTCAGCTGGCAGGCGCAGTCCGGGCGCGGTAAGCGTGGTCAGCTACGTTTTCACACCACACCGGAGGCGCTGCGTAATGAGATGATGGAGACCGCACTCAACCGTGGGGAACAGCACAATGCGCTGGAACTCGCGCAAATTGCCCCGGTTGAGCTGCGGGCGCTACTGCATCCGTTTCTCGGCGGTCAGTGGCAAAACAACACGCCGACGCTGCGTATTCCCTACTATCGCCCGCTGGAACCACTGCATCCCGGCTTCCTCTCCGGGCGTGCAGAGCAACATCTAGCCGGACAGATCTATTCAGGCTTGACCCGTTTCAACCATGAGGCCTCTCAGCCGCAGGGGGATTTGGCTCACCACTGGTCGGTTTCTCCGGACGGGCTGCACTGGCAGTTTTACATTCGCTCAACGCTGCACTGGCACAACGGTGACGCCGTCGAGACGGAACAGCTACGCCGCCGTCTGCTGATGCTCTTCGAACTACCGGAGCTGGCAAAGCTGTTCGCCAGCGTGAAAGAAATTACCCAAACCCACCCTCAGTGTTTGAGCTTTATCCTTCATCGCCCGGACTATTGGCTACCGCACCGGCTGGCCAGCTACTGCAGCGTGCTGGCGCATCCGGACGACCCGGTGCAAGGGACCGGCCCCTTTATGCTGAAGATCTTCGAGCCTGAGCTGGTGCGTATTGAGAGTCACCATCGCTATCATCAAAGCCATCCGCTGCTCCAGGCGATCGAGTACTGGATCACGCCACAGTTGTTCGAGCAAGGGCTCGGCACCAGCTGCCAGCATCCAGTGCAGATAGCCATCGGCAAGCCGGAGGAGTTGGCTGAGCTACGGTTAGTCAGCCACAGTATTAGCCTCGGTTTTTGCTATCTGGCGTTGCGTCAGAGCCCACGACTGAGCATGGCGCAGGCGCAGCGGGTCATCGCGCTGATTCACCGCTCCGGCCTGCTGCAAAGCCTGCCGCTAGGCGAAAACCTGATAACACCAAGCGAAGAGATGCTGCCTGGCTGGGATATCCCGTTGGTGCCGGAAGACGATGAAGTCGCCCTGCCTTCCCGTCTCACTCTGCTTTATCACCTGCCGGTCGAACTGCATACGATGGCAGAGGAGTTGAAAATCGCACTCGCACGGCAAGGCTGCGAATTAACGGTGCTGTTCTATGATGCCAAAAGCTGGACCGGTTGCCCCCACCTCCCCCAGGCCGACCTGTTTATGGGCGACAGGCTCATCGGCGAGATGCCGGAATATGCGCTGGAACAATGGCTACGCTGCGACGCGCTGTGGCCGGCACTGTTTACCGATTCACAGGCTGCCCGCGTGCAGTCGGCGCTGGATGAAGCGCAGGCGTTGCCGGATGACGGCCTGCGAATTGCCGCGCTGAAGCGTATTTTTACGCGCTTAATGAGTGACGCCATCCTGACGCCGCTGTTTAACTATCAGTACCAGGTTAGCGCGCCGCCGGGGGTTAACGGCATTCGCCTTAACGCCCGCGGCTGGTTCGATTTTAGCGCGGCCTGGCTGCCGCCCACCGTGCGGTGAAGAAGCTGGTCGCCGCGCCGCACAGGCGTTACCATAGCGGCTTTCAGATTCACAGACAGGAAAAACCATGAAACGTGCCGTTGTCGTCTTTAGCGGTGGACAAGACTCCACTACATGCCTGGTGCAGGCGCTGCATCAATATGATGAAGTGCACTGCGTCACGTTTGATTATGGTCAGCGCCACCGCGCCGAAATTGACGTCGCCCGCGAACTGGCCTTAAAGCTAGGCGCCCGCGCGCACAAGGTGCTGGACGTCACTCTGTTGAACGAACTGGCGGTCAGCAGCCTGACCCGCGACAGCATTCCGGTACCGGACTATGAGCCCAGTGCCGATGGCATTCCCAACACCTTCGTGCCGGGGCGCAATATTCTGTTCCTGACGCTAACGGCGATTTACGCTTATCAGGTGCATGCAGAAGCGGTCATTACCGGCGTGTGCGAGACCGACTTCTCCGGCTATCCGGATTGCCGCGACGAATTCGTGAAGGCCCTGAACCATGCGGTGAGCTTAGGGATGGCGAAAGATATTCGTTTTGAAACGCCGCTGATGTGGCTGGACAAAGCGCAGACCTGGGCGCTGGCGGACTACTGGGGCAAGCTAGATCTGGTGCGCAGCGAGACGCTGACCTGCTACAACGGCATTAAGGGCGATGGCTGCGGCCACTGCGCGGCCTGCCATCTTCGCGCCAACGGGTTAAATCATTATCTGGCGGATAAGCCGGGCGTGATGGCCGCGATGAAACAAAAAACCGGACTGAAATAAGTCTTGAGACATTATCGATAAAACAGGATGCCAGGCCGGATAAGGCAACGCCGCCATCCGGCAACTGCGCTGCGCAGCCTGATGGCGCTTAGCTCATCAGGCCTACGAATTACGCTACCTTCAGTCTCAACACATTACTCAACCATTGCTTCCAGATGCTGCCGCAACTCGCCTTCCAACGGCAGCGCCTTCTGGGTTTTCAGATCGATACACACAAAGGTGATCAGCGCATCGGCCACCACCTGGCCTTCCGGATTTAGCGTCACCACCTGGCTGAGTACGCCGCTTTTGCCGTTTAGCTGCTCCACTTTGCTGGTCACCGTCAGCACGTCGCCCAGCACCGCCGGGCGGCGGTAGTTGATGTTGATATTCACCACCACAAAGGCAATGTGGTGCGCGCTCATCCACTGGAACCCCGCGCTATTTTCCAGCCCGTCCCAGCGGGCCTCTTCCAGAAACTCCAGATAGCGGGCGTTGTTAACGTGCTGGTACACGTCCAGGTGATAACCGCGAACTTTGATTTGTGTCTGCATAGCGCCATAGCCTTGTTATTTTAAATTATGAATAGAGTCAGAGGTCACACCACTGGTATGACCTCTTTAGTCTGGCAAATTTTCAGCCGAGTGCAAACCGTCAAAGTAAATTAAAGCGTGAGGTGCGCCAGATTCCTCTCAACCAGCGAGCTGCCCATTCCCGGTACTTGTTTAAGATCGTCCAGCGTTTTGAAGGGGCCATACTCCTCGCGATAGCTGACGATGGCCTGCGCTTTCTTCAAGCCGACGCCATTCATCGCCTGGGCCAGCGCTTCGGCTGACGCCGTATTGATGCTCACCCTGGTACCTTCATCCTCAGCGTTCTTGTTCCCCGGCACGGCCTTCGCCTGTGTATCCGGCGCGGCGCTCACGCTGCTCTGCGCTGCTGGCGTTTTTGCCGCCGCGGGCTGGGCGGCCTGCGTGCTGAAACTGACTCCGGCACAGGCCATAACGGCGGCGATAACACACAGTTTGATTCCACGTTTCATATTGATGTCTCCTTATTGGTTAATGACCAGAGCACCATAACGAGCGGCGGAAGACCGTGCAAAAGGCGGATTTTAAATGTGGAAAAGGCCGCGAAAGCGGCCTTTGGTATGTTCATCGCATTACAAATTTATGCGAGGCGAGTTCCGATTATTGCTGCTGGTCGATGATATCGCCGAGCTTAATCTTCGCGGATTTACGCAGGTTGTTCATCATCGCTTCGAAAGCGATCTGGGCATTGTTCTGGGTAATTCCCTGCACCATCGCTTTTTTCTGCGCTTCCGGCATTTCGCCTGCTTTCACTTCGTCCAGCGCCAGCAGAACCACGTTACCCTGCATATCGTTGCCGATACCGAAGCTTGGTTTATCTTTCTGCGGCAGCGGCAGTGAGAAGGCCGCCTGGCTCAGCGGATCCTGACCCGCGCGGCTCAGCGTTTTACTGGCGCTAAAGCTCAGACCCGCCGCTTTCATCGCCTCGTCACCTTTACCGTCTTTCAGCGCCACCAGCAGCTTCTCAGCATCCAGTTTCGCCTGCTGTTCAGCTTTGTTGTGCTTAACGATATCGGTCACCTGCGCTTTCACGTCGGCCAGCGGTTTCACCGCTTCGGCTTTGTGCTCGCTCACGCGCAGTACGAAGGCGCGATCGCCATCGACGGTAATAATATCGGAGTTGCTGCCCGGCATGCCGTTCTCGCCAACCAGACCGCCGTTAAAGATAGCGTCAGATACCGGTTTGAAGTTCAGCTCAGCGGGCAGGTTATTACGGTCAAACCAGCCAGTTTCGACGGCTTTAACACCTGCCGCCTGCTCTGCACCTGCCAGGGAGTCGTTATCATTGCTCGCCGCGTCGCTCACTTTCTGCTGCAGGGCATAGAATGCGTCGAGCGCTTTTTCCTGCTTCACTTTGTCGGCAATGTCCTTACGTACGTCCGCCAGCGGTTTTACCACCGCAGGCTGAACGTCATCCAGACGTGCGACCAGGAAGCCAACAGAAGATTTAATCACCCCAGACAGCTGGCCTTTCTCTTTCAGCCCGGCATTTTTCAGTTCGTCAGGGGTCGTCGAGGCTTCCAGCCAGCCCATATCACCGCCGTTACGTGCAGAGATAATATCGGCAGACTTGGTTTTCGCCAGTTCAGCGAAGTCAGCGCCTTTGTTCAGCTCGTCCAGCACGGCTTTCGCTTCCGCTTCAGTTTTAGTCTGAATCACGCTGTAGCGGTCACGCTGCGGCTGAGTGAACTGATCCTGATGCTGGTCGTAGTAAGACTGGATATCGTCGTCAGAGACGTCCTGGCTCATTGCCGCTGCATCCAGCTTGATGTAGCTGACGCGGAACTGTTCCGGCGCCACGAACTGACCTTTGTTTTGTTCGTAGTAGCTGGAAATTTCCTGATCGCTCACCTGCTGTTTTGCCGCCAGTGCGTTGACGTCGATGGTCGCTTCGCGCACCAGACGCTGCTGGGATACCAGCGCCGCCAGCTGGTCGGTTTCGCCCGGCAGCATGAAGTCGGTGCCTGCAACGGCGTTAATCAGCTGCTGAGTGGTTAACTGGTTACGCAGCGCCTGAGCATACTGGTCAGGCGTCATGCCCATCTGATTCACCAGCGAGGTATAGCGGGTGTTATCAAATTTGCCGTCGTTCTGGAACGCCGGGGTAGCAAAAATCGCTTTACGCACCTGCTCATCGCTGATGCCAAGACCTAAGTCTTTCGCATACTGGTCCAGCAGCGCTTCGTCAATCAGGCGGTTCAGTACCTGCTGACGCATTGTTTTGATGTAGTTTTCGTTGGCCGCCAGCTCGGAGAACTGATCGCCCAGCTGTTGCTGCATACGGTTACGTTCGCTGGCAACGGCATTTTCAAACTGGCCGCGGCCGATTTCCTGGCCATTCACTTTCGCGGCAAAATTATTGTTACCGCCAATCAGGTAACCACTCACGCCGGTCAAAATGAACGACACGATAATGAGACCGAAAATGACTTTGATCACGACACTGTTAGCTGCCGTGCGTAAATTGTCCATCATGGTGTAACAACACTCCGCTGTAGGTGACTTTTATACCTCGTGCAGCATACCACGTGTGGCCACTGCGCGTGAGGGCGTATTTTGACAAGAAACCGGGGCGGTTGTCAGCACAGACCGCATATAAACGCTTAAAAGTACGCAATAAGCCATAAAAAAAGGCACATCAGATGATGCGCCCTTGTACTTTGCCACATTCCCTTAGCGGGAAAGCGATCAGTTTACCGCGTCTTTCAGTGCTTTACCTGCACGGAAGCCTGGTACTTTCGCGGCAGCGATAGTGATCTCTTTACCGGTCTGAGGGTTGCGGCCAGTACGGGCAGCACGCTCTTTAACAGCAAAGGTACCAAAACCTACCAGCGCAACGTCATCCCCAGCTTGCAGAGATTCAGTAACAGAAGCAATTAAAGCATCTAACGCACGTCCAGCTGCAGCTTTGGAGATATCCGCGCCAGCAGCAATTTTGTCAATCAGTTGAGATTTGTTCACTGTTCTCTTCCTCTCTTTATTATTTATATCGCACCTGAATCCTTCAGGGTGCGATCGCGGAGCAGTTATATCAGGACTCCCATGCCCTTACAACACCCGTTGTCGACGACACACCTGCCAGCCGTCTAAATTAGCGAGACAAAAAAAGGCTGGCAAGTCAGTTTACGCTTGCCAGCCCGCTTTTTATTAACGCTCTTTGCGCGAGGTCACTATTTTGCGGTTACAACCTGCATGCCGGTCGGCTCATTTTGCAGCGCAAGGGACAGAACTTCCTCAATTCGTTTCACCGGGTGAATGTCCAGATCCGCCAGAACGTTGTCTGGAATCTCTTCCAGATCGCGTTTGTTCTCATCAGGAATCAGAACAGTCTTAATGCCGCCACGGTGTGCTGCGAGCAGTTTTTCCTTCAGACCACCGATCGGCAGCACCTGGCCACGCAGGGTGATTTCACCCGTCATCGCCACGTCTGCACGCACCGGGTTACCGGTCAGGCAGGAAACCAGCGCGGTACACATCGCGATACCGGCACTCGGGCCGTCTTTCGGCGTTGCCCCTTCCGGCACGTGAACGTGAATGTCGCGTTTTTCGTAGAAATCCGGGTTGATACCCAGTTTTTCCGCGCGCGCGCGCACCACGGTCAGCGCCGCCTGAATGGACTCCTGCATCACTTCACCCAACGAACCGGTGTAGGTCAGCTTGCCTTTACCCGGTACGCAGGCGGTTTCGATGGTCAGCAGGTCGCCGCCCACTTCCGTCCACGCCAGGCCGGTCACCTGACCCACGCGGTTTTCGTCGTCGGCGCGACCGTAGTCAAAGCGCTGAACGCCGAGGTAATCGTGCAGATTGTCGCCGTTAATCTCGATGTGCTTCAGCTCTTTGTCGAGCAGCAGTTGTTTAACCGCTTTGCGGCACAGTTTCGAAATTTCACGTTCCAGGCTACGGACACCCGCTTCACGCGTGTAGTAACGGATGATGCCGACGATTGCGCTGTCGTCCACCGTCAATTCGCCTTTTTTCAGGGCGTTACGCTCAATCTGCTTCGGCAGCAGGTGGCGTTTGGCAATGTTCAGCTTTTCATCTTCGGTATAACCGGACAGACGAATCACTTCCATACGATCCAGCAGCGGCGCCGGAATATTCATGGAGTTCGAGGTCGCCACAAACATCACGTCGCTGAGATCGTAGTCCACTTCCAGGTAGTGATCGCTGAACGCCACGTTCTGCTCGGGATCCAACACTTCCAGCAGTGCAGACGCCGGATCGCCACGCATGTCAGAAGACATTTTGTCGATCTCATCAAGCAGGAACAGCGGGTTTTTAACGCCCACTTTGGCCATTTTCTGGATCAGTTTGCCCGGCATCGAGCCAATATAGGTACGACGGTGGCCGCGGATTTCCGCCTCATCACGCACGCCGCCCAGCGCCATACGGATGTATTTGCGACCGGTTGCCTTAGCGATAGACTGACCCAGAGAGGTTTTACCTACCCCCGGCGGCCCTACCAGGCACAGAATCGGCCCCTTGATTTTGTTCACACGGCTTTGGACCGCGAGATACTCAAGGATGCGGTCTTTCACGCGCTCCAGGCCGTAGTGGTCGGTATCGAGGATTTCCTGCGCCTGGCGAAGGTCTTTTTTGACCTTGCTGCGCGCGTTCCACGGCACCTGCACCATCCAGTCGATATAGCCGCGTACCACGGTCGCTTCCGCTGACATCGGTGACATCATTTTCAGCTTCTGCAGTTCGGCTTCGGTTTTTTCTTTCGCCTCTTTCGGCATTTTCGCCGCGTCGATCTTACGCTTCAGCGCTTCGTTTTCGTCCGGCGCGTCGTCCATCTCGCCGAGTTCTTTCTGAATGGCTTTCATTTGCTCGTTCAGATAGTACTCACGCTGCGATTTTTCCATCTGCTTTTTCACGCGGTTGCGAATACGCTTCTCAACCTGCAGCAGATCGATTTCCGACTCCATCATCGCCATCAGGTATTCCAGGCGTTCGTTGATGTCGGACATCTCGAGAACGGACTGCTTATCTGACAGCTTCAGCGGCATATGCGCAGCGATGGTGTCCGCCAGACGCGCAGGGTCGTCGATGCTGTTCAGCGACGTCAGCACTTCCGGTGGAATTTTCTTGTTCAGCTTGATATAGCCTTCAAACTGACCGATTGCCGTACGCACCAGCACTTCCTGCTCGCGCTCTTCAATCTCCGGCGATTCCAGATACTCCGCCTTCGCCGAGAAGTGCTCGCCGTTATCAGACAGCGTGGTGATACGCGCGCGCTGAAGGCCTTCAACCAGTACTTTGACCGTACCGTCAGGCAGTTTCAGCATTTGCAAAATAGAGGCCACGGTCCCGACGGTGAAAAGATCGTTTACACCCGGCTCATCCGTTGAAGCGTCTTTCTGGGCGACCAGCATGATTTTTTTATCATGATCCATGGCCGCTTCCAGACAACGGATAGATTTTTCCCGCCCTACAAATAAGGGAATGACCATGTGCGGATAAACCACCACATCGCGCAACGGCAATACGGGGATTTCAATGCGTTCAGAACGCTCAGGATTCATAGAGCTCTCTCTTAGTTTAGTGTCCGCCAGGTAAACTGGTCATGCGACTGTGCTTCACACAACCATTAACATGTAACCAGTATATGGGGATGTATTCCACACATTCAACGCTATGAATACGGAAAAATAAAAGGGGAGATAAAATCCCCCCTTTTTGATTAACTGATTGTATGAACTGGTGAATTATTCGCCAGATGCCTGCTGCGCTTCCGGCTTGCCGTAAATCAGCAGCGGCTCGCCTTGACCGGCAATGACCGACTCGTCGATGACCACTTTCTCAACGTCTTCCATGGAAGGCAGATCGTACATGGTTTCGAGCAGCGCGGCTTCCACGATGGAACGCAGGCCACGGGCGCCGGTTTTACGCGCCATGGCTTTCTTGGCGATAGCGTCCAGCGCTTCATCACGGAATTCCAGATCCACACCTTCGAGGTTGAACAGCGCCTGGTACTGCTTAGTCAGGGCGTTTTTCGGCTCTTTGAGGATCTGAATCAGCGCTTCTTCGCTTAACTCAGTCAGCGTTGCTACCACCGGCAGACGACCGATAAACTCAGGGATCAGACCAAATTTGATCAGATCTTCCGGCTCGACCTGGCTCAGCAGTTCGCCTTCGCTGGCTTTATCCGTTTTCGATTTCACCGTCGCGCCAAAGCCAATACCCGAACCGGTTTCAACGCGGTTACCGATCACTTTATCCAGACCGGCAAACGCGCCGCCGCAGATAAAGAGGATCTTCGAGGTATCAACCTGCAGGAATTCCTGCTGCGGATGCTTACGTCCGCCCTGCGGCGGAACGGCCGCTACGGTGCCTTCAATCAGCTTCAGCAGCGCCTGCTGTACGCCTTCGCCGGACACGTCGCGGGTAATCGACGGGTTGTCAGATTTACGGGAAATCTTGTCAATTTCATCGATGTAAACAATACCGCGCTGCGCTTTCTGTACGTCGTAGTCGCACTTCTGCAGCAGTTTCTGAATAATGTTTTCAACGTCCTCACCCACATAACCCGCTTCGGTCAGGGTGGTGGCGTCCGCCATGGTGAACGGAACGTCCAGCAGGCGAGCCAGCGTTTCTGCCAGCAGGGTTTTACCGGAACCGGTTGGGCCGATCAGCAGAATGTTACTTTTGCCAAGCTCAACGCCGTTGTTGGTATCACCGTTACGCAGACGTTTGTAGTGGTTGTAGACCGCAACGGCCAGCACCTTTTTCGCCTGTTCCTGACCGATAACATAGTCATCTAAGTGGTGGCGAATTTCGTGTGGCGTCGGCAGAGCACTGCGTTCACGATGCGGCGCCACTTCTTTAATCTCTTCGCGAATGATGTCGTTACATAAGTCGACGCATTCGTCGCAGATATACACGGATGGGCCGGCGATGAGCTTACGCACTTCGTGCTGGCTTTTGCCGCAAAAAGAGCAGTACAACAGTTTGCCCGAGCCATCTTTGCGTTTATCTGTCATGAGTCAAAACCTCTTTTTAAGTTCTTTGTGCCGCATATGACGACGCAAATGCCATTCTTAAGCGCAAGCTGCTACGCAAGCGTTGTGCCGCCCTTAGTATTATATACCGTGCAGCGGCACGTGCCGTCATGACATTAGTTACGTTGACTCAAAATTGAGTCAACCAGGCCATACTCGACGGCTTCAGAAGCGGACAGGAAGCGGTCACGTTCAGTGTCGCTTTCGATCTGCTCCAGAGACTTGCCGGTATGGTGCGCCATAAGCTCATTCATACGTCCTTTCACCTTCAGGATCTCACGGGCGTGGATTTCGATATCCGTCGCCTGGCCCTGATAACCGCCCAGCGGTTGGTGAATCATCACGCGGGAGTTCGGCAAGCAGAAGCGCTTACCTTTTGCGCCTGCGGTCAGCAGGAACGCGCCCATCGACGCCGCTTGCCCCATACAGATGGTGCTGACGTCCGGCTTGATGAACTGCATGGTGTCATAAATAGACATCCCAGCCGTAATCACGCCACCTGGGGAGTTGATGTACAGGTAAATGTCTTTTTCCGGGTTTTCCGCTTCCAGAAACAGCATTTGCGCCACAATCAGGTTCGCCATGTGGTCTTCCACCTGGCCGGTCAGAAAGATGACACGCTCTTTAAGCAGACGGGAGTAGATATCAAAAGAACGTTCGCCACGGGAGGTCTGTTCAATGACCATCGGCACCAGGGCCATGTGGGGTGCAAAGTTATCTCGTTCGCCACTGTATGACATTTCCGTCTCCTGGATAATAAATAAAATAGCCACAGCTTTCTGATTATAGAGATGCGGCGAGTGATTCGTTCCCCCAGTAATGGGTACGATCTTACCCTATTTCAAGCATAACAATATTTTGTTGTTACGCTAACACCCAAACGGCGTTTTATCATGTCAGCTTTATTTATCGCTGCAATAAAAAAAAACCCGTCACCAAAAGGCAACGGGTTTTTCTCAAAACCGTAAACCGGGAAGCGAAATTACGCCTGCTGGTTCATCAGTTCGTTGAAGGAAGTTGCTTTTTCAGTCACTTTCGCTTTTTCCAGAACCGCTTCAACAGCCTGTTCTTCCAGAGCGACGCTGCGCATGTTTTCCATCAGCTCTTTGTTTTTGCTGTAGAATTCAATAACTTCTTTCGGATCTTCGTAGGCGGAAGCCATTTCTTCGATCAGGGTAGCAACGCGTGCTTCGTCAGCTTTCAGCTCGTGGGTACGAATCACTTCGCCCAGCAGCAGGCCAACAACAACGCGGCGTTTCGCCTGCTCTTCGAACAGTTCGCGCGGCAGTTCCATCGCTTGCTGCTGGTTGCCACCGAAACGCTGAGCAGCCTGACGACGCAGAACGTCGATTTCGCTGTCGATCAGGGCAGCCGGAACGTCGATTTCGTTCGCTTTCACCAGGCCTTCGATCGCCTGAGATTTCACACGGTTACGTACCGCGCCTTTCAGCTCGCGTTCCATGTTTTTACGCACTTCAGCGCGCAGACCTTCAACGGTGCCATCTTCAACGCCGAAACGTTTGATGAATTCAGCAGTCAGTTCCGGCAGCTCACGCTCTTCAACTTTCTTCAGGGTAATCGCGAACTTAGCCGCTTTACCTTTCAGGTTTTCAGCGTGATATTCTTCCGGGAAGGTCACGTCGATGGTGAACTCTTCGCCTGCTTTGTGGCCTTTGATACCGTCTTCAAAGCCCGGGATCATACGACCCTGGCCCATCGCCAGTACGAAGTCAGTCGCTTTGCCGCCTTCGAACTCTTCGCCGTCTACGGAACCGATGAAGTCAACGGTTACGCGGTCTTCAGCGTCAACAGCGCCGTCTTTGTCTTTCCAGTTAGCCTGCTGCTTACGCAGGGTGTCCAGCATGCCGTCAACGTCGGCTTCGGTCACTTCAACAACCGGTTTTTCAACTTCGATAGCGTCCAGACCTTTCAGCTCAACTTCCGGGTACACTTCGAATTCTACTGCGTAGGTGAAGTCTTCACCCTGCTTGTATTCGCCCGGAACGTAGTTCGGTGCGCCAGCCGGATTGATCTTCTCTTTGATGATCGCATCAACAAAGTTGCGGCTCATCAGGTCACCCAGCACGTCCTGACGCACGGAAGCGCCATAACGCTGAGCAACAACATTCATCGGTACTTTACCTTTACGGAAACCGTCAATGCGTACTTTTTTCGCTACGTTGACCAGCTCGCTTTTTACAGCGGTCTCGATGCTGTCAGCAGCGATAGTAATCGTTACACGGCGGCCAAGGCCCTGAGTGGTTTCAACTGAAACTTGCATCTTGTTACCTCAAAAAAATCACAGTGCTCGGTCAACTCTGAATCATGCCTTGCAGTACTGGGACGTTCTCTTTTAATCAGAAACCATTCCCTGTAGCCAGAATCATCCCGAAGACATTCCGAAAAATAAGACGCAGCATTATAGCGGCATCACTTTTATGAGTCGAGAACGGTTATCACGCGTTGCTGCGGCATTTTTCACAATTCCCGGCTAATTTTTGTCTGAATACTGTTTTTAGCGCTCAAAATTCAGACAAAACAAAACGGCCCGCAGGCCGTTTTCTCATAATCTGTACGCAACATACTGGAAAAGTTCCGCGTTGCAAATGCCTTTTCTACGCGATAGTCCCCGCGCCGCGACACGGCGGCGAGGCAAAAACGGTATCCTGTAAACCTTCCCACTCTTTACGCGTGTAGGTATGCAGTGCCAGAGCATGTACGGTGGAGGCAAACTCCTCTGTTAGGGTGCCATAGATCATTCGGTGGCGATTCAGGAAGCGTTCCCCGGTAAAGCGATCGCTCACCAGCACAACTTTAAAGTGGCTCTCTGAGCCTGCCGGTACGTTGTGGCGGTAGCTTTCATCGACAACTTCCAGGAACACAGGATCAAACGCTGCCCTTAATTTTTCTTCGATTTGTTCACGCATCATCATGATATTACTCCTCCGACAACGTTAAGATGCCGCCTATCCCTTTAAATGTTAGCCGCTTTTACTGATTCCATTACACAAAGGCAACAAAAAATTAGCGTTCGCCTCATTTTATTTGTCAAGTAGATGAAGTTAACGCCTTTTACAATCCGTCCTCATCTGAAATCCTGCCGCAAACCGCTTCTTGTTGCAGAAAAGCACCAACACGATGAAATTACATGCATTGCCTACTTCCCCTGACCGTTGGCGATGTTATGATGGCGGGAATTTTCAGTAAACAATGCGTTTGAGAACCCTAACATGTTAAAAAAAATCCTCTTCCCACTGGTAGCACTGTTTATGTTGGCAGGATGCGCAACGCCGCCGACCACCGTTGACGTGTCGCCGAAAATCACACTGCCTCAGCAGGATCCGAGCCTGATGGGCGTGACCGTCAGCATTACCGGCGCCGACCAGCGTCAGGATCAGGCGCTGGCGAAAGTCACTCGCAACAACCAGCTGGTGACCCTGACCGCTTCCCGCGACCTGCGCTTCCTGATGCAAGAAGTGCTGGAAAAACAGATGACCGCGCGTGGCTACATGATTGGCCCGAACGGTGCGGTAAACCTGCAGATCATCGTTAATCAGCTGTACGCCGACGTTTCCCAGGGTAACGTGCGTTACAACATCAATACCAAAGCGGATATCGCTATCATCGCGACCGCCGCGAACGGTAGCAAGATGACCAAAAACTACCGTTCTAACTATTCCGTTGAGGGCGCGTTCCAGGCCTCCAACCAGAATATCGCCAATACCGTTGATAGCGTCCTGAGCGACACCATCGCCGATATGGCCCAGGACACCGCGATCCACGATTTCATCAAACAGAACGCTCGTTAATCCTGTCTCAGACCCGGCACCTCGCCGGGTCTGAACGTATACGCCTATGTCTGCTCACTATCTGCGAATTTTTCAGCAACCGAAATCAGCCATTCTGCTGATTCTTGGCTTTGCGTCCGGTTTACCGCTTGCCCTGACCTCAGGGACGCTCCAGGCGTGGATGACGGTCGAGAATATCGACCTGAAAACCATCGGTTTCTTCTCGCTTGTCGGACAGGCATATGTGTTTAAGTTTCTCTGGTCTCCGGTCATGGACCGCTATACGCCGCCATTCCTCGGGCGTCGTCGCGGCTGGCTGTTAACCACCCAATGTTTGCTGCTTGCCGCCATTGCGGCGATGGGTTTCCTTGAACCCGCCACACAGCTGCGCTGGATGGCGGCGTTGGCGGTTGTTATCGCCTTCTGTTCCGCTTCGCAGGATATCGTCTTCGACGCCTGGAAAACCGACGTGCTGCCCGCCGAAGAGCGCGGGGCCGGTGCGGCAATTAGCGTGCTGGGCTACCGCCTGGGGATGCTGGTTTCCGGCGGTTTAGCGCTGTGGCTGGCTGATAAATGGCTGGGCTGGCAGGGCATGTACTGGCTGATGGCCGCGCTGCTGGTGCCCTGTATTATCACCACCCTTCTGGCGCCGGAACCAAGCGACGTTATTCCGGTACCTAAAAGCCTTGAGCAAGCGGTGGTTGCGCCATTAAAAGATTTCTTTGGCCGCAACAACGCGTGGCTGATCCTGCTGCTGATTGTGATGTACAAGCTCGGCGATGCCTTCGCCATGAGCCTGACCACCACCTTCCTGATTCGCGGCGTTGGCTTTGACGCAGGCCAGGTCGGGATGGTCAACAAAACCCTTGGCTTATTCGCGACCATCGTCGGCGCACTGTACGGCGGTGTGCTGATGCAGCGTCTGACGTTGTTCCGCGCGCTGCTCATTTTCGGTATTTTGCAGGGTGTCTCCAACGCCGGTTACTGGATGCTGTCGGTCACCGATAAACACCTCTACTCGATGGCGGCGGCGGTGTTCTTTGAAAACCTGTGTGGCGGTATGGGCACCGCGGCGTTTGTCGCCCTGCTGATGACGTTATGCAATAAGTCGTTTTCCGCCACCCAGTTTGCGCTACTGTCGGCACTCTCTGCCGTAGGTCGCGTGTACGTCGGGCCAATTGCCGGCTGGTTTGTTGAAGCCCACGGCTGGCCAGCGTTCTATCTTTTCTCCGTGGTCGCCGCCGTGCCGGGAATCTTCTTGCTGCTCGTCTGCCGACAAACGCTGGAGTATACCCAGCAAACCGAGCAGTTTATGCCGCGTACGGACTATAGCGGCGGCTATCGTCTGGCGCTGCGTCTGCTGTTAGTGGGTGTTGCGCTGCTGGGTATTTGGCTGCTGATGTTAATCAGCGATGCGCTGGATTTCTCAGCGCTATCGTGGTCAGCGAGGGTGCTTGAAGCGGGGGTAGCGATTGCCTTTGTTGGCATCGTTGTCGGCTGCCTGCTTGACTATCTGGCTCTGCGTAAAACGTCGGTTCCACTAAATAAGTAAAAAATGCGACCTATCCGACGTAATCACTACGCGTAATAATAACTCACGCATCGTATATGAAATTTTTTATTTGCGCTTTTGTGCGCTTTAGAATTCTGGAAATTACTGGAGCGTTTAAAACAGGCTTTATTTCTTTAACCGATTCAGCAGCAGACCAATTAAATTTTCGTTTTTTAATTGTCTTTTATTTGATGATTAATTGTTAATTAATTGTATATTTTTGACAATGGTTATACCAATTGCCATCCTAACCCTTCCCTTATGCCCCCTTTCGTTATAACGCCCGTCAGATGGGCATTCCGCCTGAAAAATAGACACATTCGGCAACATCTGTGACAAGCACGGCAGAACCCGGTAACACATAACTGACAGAGCCCCAATGATGTTTACAGTAATGCAACCTTCCCGTAAAATGACCCCACACTTTAAACGCCACCAACACCCCGTGGAATTGAGGTCGTTACATGAGACTCAGGAAATACAATAAAAACTTGGGATGGTTGTCATTAATCGCCAGCACTGTATTACTCAGTGGCTGTGATTCTGCACTACTTGACCCCAAAGGACAGATTGGACTGGAGCAGCGTTCGCTGATTCTGACGGCCTTCGGCCTGATGATGATCGTCGTGATACCGGCCGTCTTAATGGCTGTTGGTTTCGCCTGGAAGTATCGTGCGAGCAATAAAGATGCGAAGTATAGCCCGAACTGGTCACACTCCAATAAAGTGGAAGCTGTGGTCTGGACCGTGCCAATTCTTATCATCATCTTCCTCGCCGTTCTGACCTGGAAAACCACTCACTCCTTAGAACCGAGCAAACCGCTGGTTCATGACGAGAAACCTATCACCATTGAAGTGGTTTCCATGGACTGGAAATGGTTCTTCATCTACCCGGAGCAGGGCATTGCTACCGTTAACGAAATCGCTTTCCCGGCGAACGTACCGGTGCAGTTCAAAGTGACCTCCAACTCCGTGATGAACTCCTTCTTTATCCCGCGTCTGGGCAGCCAGATTTATGCCATGGCCGGCATGCAGACCAACCTGCATCTTATCGCTAACGAAGCGGGTACCTACGACGGTATCTCAGCAAGCTATAGCGGCCCGGGCTTCTCTGGTATGAAGTTCAAAGCCATTGCTACGCCGGATCGTGCCACATTCGATCAGTGGGTCGCTAAAGCGAAACAATCTCCGAACACCATGAACGACATGGCGGCATTCGAGAAAGTGGCTGCACCGAGCGAATACAACAAGGTGGAGTACTTCTCCAGCGTGAAACCAGATTTGTTTAAAGCAGTGACCAGCAAATTCATGGATCACGGCAAGAGCATGAACATGTCCAAACCGGAAGGCGAACACGCAGCGCACGAAGGAATGGAAGGCATGGACATGAGCCAAGCGGAATCCGCTCACTAAGGGGCCGAGGAAGAATACGATGTTCGGAAAATTGACACTGGATGCAGTGCCCTACCACGAACCCATTATCGTGGTTACGGTGGCTGCCATTATCGTCGGGGGACTTGCTCTCCTGGCGGCCATCACTTACTTCGGTAAGTGGTCCTATCTATGGAACGAGTGGCTGACCTCCGTCGACCACAAAAAACTCGGCATCATGTATGTCATCGTCGCTATCGTCATGCTGCTGCGTGGCTTTGCCGATGCCATTATGATGCGTAGCCAGCAGGTGCTGGCCTCTGCCGGGGAAGCAGGCTTCCTGCCGCCTCATCACTACGACCAGATCTTTACCGCCCACGGCGTTATCATGATCTTCTTCGTGGCGATGCCGTTCGTTATCGGTCTGATGAACCTGGTGGTTCCGCTGCAGATCGGCGCGCGCGACGTGGCGTTCCCGTTCCTGAACAACCTGAGCTTCTGGTTCACCGTTGTCGGTGTGGTTCTGGTTAACCTGTCGCTGGGTGTGGGTGAATTTGCTCAGACCGGCTGGCTGGCCTATCCGCCGCTTTCGGGAATAGAGTACAGTCCGGGCGTAGGGGTCGATTACTGGATTTGGGCGCTGCAGCTCTCCGGTATTGGTACCACTCTGACCGGTATTAACTTCTTCGTGACCATCATCAAGATGCGTGCGCCAGGAATGACGATGTTCAAGATGCCGGTATTTACCTGGGCATCTCTGTGCGCCAACATCCTGATTATCGCCTCTTTCCCAATTCTGACGGTTACCATCGCGCTGCTGACCCTGGATCGCTATCTGGGCACCCATTTCTTTACCAACGATATGGGCGGCAACATGATGATGTACATCAACCTGATTTGGGCCTGGGGCCATCCGGAAGTGTACATCCTGGTTCTGCCGGTCTTCGGTGTGTTCTCTGAAGTTGCCGCAACCTTCTCGCGTAAACGTCTGTTTGGCTACACCTCGCTGGTGTGGGCGACCGTGTGTATTACCATCCTGTCGTTCATCGTTTGGCTGCACCACTTCTTCACCATGGGTGCCGGCGCGAACGTTAACGCCTTCTTCGGTATTACCACGATGATTATCGCCATCCCGACCGGGGTGAAGATCTTCAACTGGCTGTTCACCATGTATCAGGGCCGCATCGTCTTCAACTCGGCGATGCTGTGGACCATCGGCTTTATCGTGACCTTCTCGGTCGGCGGTATGACCGGCGTTCTGCTGGCGGTGCCGGGCGCGGACTTCGTGCTGCACAACAGCCTGTTCCTGATTGCGCACTTCCATAACGTGATCATCGGCGGTGTGGTATTTGGTTGCTTCGCCGGTCTGACCTACTGGTGGCCGAAAGCCTTTGGCTTCACCCTGAACGAGACCTGGGGCAAACGCGCCTTCTGGTTCTGGATCATCGGCTTCTTCGTTGCGTTTATGCCGCTGTACGTGCTGGGCTTCATGGGTATGACCCGTCGCCTGAGCCAGCAGATTGACCCGCAGTTCCACCCGATGCTGGTGATTGCCGCATGCGGTGCTGCGCTGATTGCCTGCGGTATCCTGTGCCAGCTGATTCAGTTCTACGTGTCTATTCGCGACCGCGAGCAGAACCGTGACCTGACCGGTGACCCATGGGGCGGCCGTACGCTGGAGTGGGCAACCTCTTCCCCGCCTCCGTTCTATAACTTTGCCATTGTGCCGCAGATTCACGAACGCGATGCATTCTGGGAAATGAAAGAAAAAGGCGAAGCGTACAAGCAGCCGACACAGTATGAAGAAATTCATATGCCGAAAAACAGCGGTGCGGGCATCGTGATTGCCGCCTTCGCTACGGTGTTTGGTTTCGCCATGATCTGGCATATCTGGTGGATGGCGATTGTCGGCTTCGCTGGCATCCTGATCACCTGGATTATCAAAAGCTTTGACGAGGACGTGGATTACTACGTGCCGGTTGCAGAAGTCGAAAAACTGGAAAATCAGCATTTCGATGAGATTTCTAAGGCAGGGCTGAAAAATGGCAACTGATACTCTCGCGCACAACGCCCACGCGCATGAACACGGGCATCACGATACAGGGCCGATGAAAGTCTTCGGTTTCTGGATCTACCTGATGAGCGACTGCATTATCTTCGCCACGCTGTTTGCCACCTATGCCGTTCTGGTGAATGGCACGGCGGGCGGCCCGACCGGTAAAGATATCTTCGAACTGCCGTTCGTGCTGGTGGAAACCGCACTGCTGCTGTTCAGCTCCATCACCTACGGCATGGCGGCTATCGCCATGTACAAAAACAACAAGAGCCAGGTGGTTTCCTGGCTCGCCCTCACCTTCCTGTTTGGTGCCGGGTTCATCGCGATGGAAATCTATGAATTCCATCACCTGATTGTTGAAGGTATGGGCCCGGATCGCAGCGGCTTCCTGTCAGCGTTCTTCGCGCTGGTCGGGACTCACGGTCTGCACGTCACCTCCGGTCTTATCTGGATGGCGGTGCTGATGGTGCAGATTTCTCGCCGCGGCCTGACCAGCACTAACCGTACGCGTATCCTGTGCCTGAGCCTGTTCTGGCACTTCCTGGACGTCGTATGGATCTGCGTGTTCTCAGTTGTTTACCTGATGGGGGCGATGTAATGAGTCATTCTAACGATCACAGCGGCGCATCCCACGGCAGCGTGAAGTCGTACATGACAGGTTTTATCCTGTCTATCATCCTGACGGTGATCCCGTTCTGGATGGTAATGACCGGTAGCGCGTCGCATGCGGCAATTCTCGGCACCATTCTGGTGACCGCTGTTGTGCAGATCGTCGTACACCTAGTGTACTTCCTGCACATGAACAGCAAGTCTGACGAAGGCTGGAACATGACCGCGTTTGTCTTTACCGTGATAATCATTGCCATCGTGGTGGTAGGCTCCATCTGGATTATGTGGAACCTGAACTACAACATGATGGTTCACTAAGAGCGGCGAGTATGTTTAAGCGATACCTGCAAGTAACGAAGCCTGGCATCATTTTTGGCAACCTGATCTCGGTGATCGGCGGTTTCCTGCTGGCCTCCAAGGGCCACATCGATTATCCGCTGTTCGCCTGGACGCTGATCGGCGTGTCTCTGGTGGTCGCCTCGGGTTGTGTTTTCAACAACTACATCGATCGTGACATCGACCGTAAGATGGAACGTACGAAGAACCGAGTGCTGGTTAAGGGACTGATTGCGCCAAAAACGTCGCTGGTCTACGCCACCTTGCTGGGTCTCGCTGGCTTCATGCTGCTGTGGTTCGGCGCCAATCCCCTCGCCTGCTGGCTGGGGGTGATGGGGTTTGTGGTTTATGTCGGCGTCTACAGCCTGTACATGAAGCGCCACTCCGTTTACGGCACGCTGATTGGTTCTCTCTCCGGCGCTGCGCCGCCGGTGATTGGCTACTGCGCGGTCACGGGTGATTTCGACAGCGGCGCGTTAATTCTGCTGGCCATTTTCAGCCTGTGGCAGATGCCTCACTCCTACGCTATCGCGATTTTCCGCTTCAAGGATTATCAGGCAGCGAACATTCCGGTTCTGCCGGTGGTGAAAGGCATTGCCGTGGCGAAGAACCACATCACGGTGTATATCGTAGCGTTTGCTTTAGCTACGCTGATGCTCTCTCTTGGCGGCTACGCCGGGTATAAATACCTGGTTGTTGCAGCGGCAGTGAGCGTCTGGTGGCTCGGTATGGCGCTGCGCGGGTACAAAGTGGAAGATGATAAGGTCTGGGCACGCAAGCTGTTCGGTTTCTCCATCATCGCCATTACCGCGCTGTCTGTGATGATGTCCGTGGA
Organism: Kluyvera sp. Awk 3; assembly: GCF_028069715.1. NCBI lineage: Bacteria > Pseudomonadati > Pseudomonadota > Gammaproteobacteria > Enterobacterales > Enterobacteriaceae > Kluyvera > Kluyvera sp. Awk 3. The sequence goes on from NZ_JANEWH010000008.1 coordinate 46,547, forward strand.
CTTTATGGTGCCTAACTCACAGAGCCTGCTGACTTACGTCTGGTAAGACACACGGTCTGACAAAAAACCTCGCTTCGGCGGGGTTTTTTATTACCTGAAGAAAAGTGCCCGATATTGATGTTTTCCTAAATATTGGCGAGGCTGGTGTTTAAGCGGCTCATTCAAGGGGAAGAGGTATAAAATCGCGGCGGGTGCTTGAGACTATTTGTCTTGAGCATGACGTGAAAGGCAGATAGACAAAAGCCCCAGATAACATTCAGCGTCCGGCAAGACGCTTAACATTAATCTGAGGCCCCTAAATGAAAAGCAACATTAGGTTAGCCTCTTACCGACCTTCGGGTCAAGGAGAAGTAGGCTATGAAGCGGAACAAGGTAGTAATTGTTGCCCTGATCGTCCTCTGTATTACCGTCGTGTTGTCGGTGCTGGTCACGCGCAAAGATCTTTGCGCGGTCCGTATTCGCAGCGGGCATACGGAGGTCGCCGTCTTCACAGACTACGAATCTGTTAAGTAAGAGACCCGGCGGGGAGCAATCCCCGCCACTCTTGAAGTTGCCAGGTATTCTCAACGCACCCAATTCTTTCACTAACTCACCAGCATCGCCTGTGCGCTATACAGCAAATCAAGATGGTCCCGGCATAGCGCCTCCAGCGACGTACGCGACTGATGGCTGGTCAGACTCAACGCCCCCCAGTACAGCCCTTCCCTGTCGGCCAGCGGCACGGCAATCACCAACATGCCAATTTCAAACTCCTGCTCGATGGTGGCGTACCCCTGACGACGAACCTGCGCGATGCGCTCCATTAATTGCGCGACGTCCGTCACCGTATAAGGCGTACGCTGCTCGCGGGTAATCCGCTGGAGTACCGCCTCGCATTCCGCTTCCGGCAACGATGCCAGCCACAGACGGCCCCCCGCCGTGCAATGCACCGGTACCCGCTCCCCCAGGCGCACAGAGGTCGAGTTAAATGGCGTATGTTTGCTGCGGGCGATATAAACCAGCTCGTTGTCATCAATAACCCCAACGGACGCATGTTCCTCGGTGCGGCTGGCGACGTACTCGACGATCGGCCGCACCATGCGCGGGAACTGGGCAGAATCGACGTAAGCCTGGCCCAGACGGAGGTTTTTCGCCGTTAACCAGTAGTAACGTCCGTCGGTCGCCAGATAACCATCATGTACCAGCGTCAGAAAAAAACGGCGGGCGGCGCTTTGCGTCAGCCCGCTCATTTTCGCCGCTTGCGGCACCGTTAAGCGCGGGTTTGCTTTTGAGAAGAGCTGGATGAGCGCCAGCCCCTTTTGCAACCCGACGATCAGGTCGCGTTGATGAATCTCGTTTTGCATAGTTGTTCACACTTTTGCAACATAGGGAGTCAATTACTGCGATTATCGCACTGTCGGTGCGATTAACAACCAACCTGTCCGAATTCTGCGTTGTCGCTCACCGCTTCCGTTGAAATACTCAAGCAACAGTTTGTTAACAAGTGAGGTGAGCTATGGTCAGCGGATTTACTCAGGTCGTCGCCGTAATCGGACATCCCATTACCCAGGTGAAATCACCGGAAAACTTTAACCACTACTTTGCCAGTCAGCATCTGGACAAGGTCATGATCCCTGTCGATATCGCGCCGGAAGCGGTTGCTGACTATCTGAACGCTCTGCGCGGCTGGCACAACATGAGCGGCATTCTGGTTACCGTGCCCCATAAACAGCGCGTCGCTGGATTGCTGGATACCCTGACGCCCCGCGCCCGCCATCTGAATGCGGTTAACGTGGTGCGTAAGGTGGCGGACGGTCGTTTAGAAGGCGACATGTTAGACGGTGTCGGCTTCCAGCGCGCCGCACAGGCGCATGGATTCCAGCCTGCGGGCAAGCGCGCCCTGCTTTCCGGCTGTGGCGGCGTCGGTAGCGCCATCGCCTGGGGGCTATGTGAAGCGGGCATTCAAAGCCTGGCTCTCTACGATCGCGATGAGGCCAGCCGCCAGCGCCTGGAAAATCGCCTTGCCACCCACTTCCCAACCGTCCATCTCACCGCCCTGCCCGAATCACTGGCGGAGATCGATCTGCTGGTCAATGGTTCCCCGGCCGGCATGGCGGGCTTCGATCCGCTGCCGTTAGATCCGACGTTGCTTGAAACATTAACCGCCGCCACCCACGTCGCCGACGTCGTAACGGCCCCCGTCATCACCCCGCTACTGGCCTTCGCCAGCGAGCGCGGATGCCGCACGCAAACCGGCCCGGAAATGGCGCTGGCGCAGATGGAACTCATGGGGCAGTTCATCGGAGCTATGCCTTCATCGCATGAGGCCGCCGCATGAAAAGCTGGGATGTGATCGTCATCGGCAGCGGCGCGGCGGGGTTTGCCGCCGCCGTCACCGCCTGCTGCAAAGGGCTCTCCGTGCTGATGCTGGAAAAAGCGCCGCACTTTGGCGGCACCTCGGCAATTTCTGGCGGCGCGGTGTGGATTAACGACACCAATCAGGCCCGTGCGGCAGGAAAAAGCGGAGCGCCTGACGAGATGAAAACCTACCTGCGCACCATCATCGGTGAGGCCAATTATCGTCCTGAGATGGTTGATGCCTTCGTGAACGCAGGTCGCGAAGCGCTGGCTTTTCTCGAGCAGGAAGGCGCGGTGAAATATAGCCTGCGCCCGCTGTCGCCGGACTACTACCCGGATGAACCCGGCGCGGTCGACGTAGGCCGCGCGCTGGAAGTGGTGGAATATGATGGTCGCGAGTTGGGCGAGCATTTCACCGCCTTACGCTCACCGCCGCCGGGAATGCTGCTGTTCGGCGGCATGATGGTTAATCGCGTCGATATTCAGCATTTCCTCGATATGCGCCGCTCGTGGCGCTCGTTCCGCCACTGCACAAAACTGTTGTTGCGCTATGGTCGCGATCGTCTGCGTCATCATCGTGGTACCCGTCTGGCGATGGGTAACGCGCTGATTGCCCGTATGGCCGCGCTGGCGCTGCGCAAAGGGTTGACGCTGGAACTGAACGTCACGGTGAAATCGTTAATTGAACAGAACGGCCGCGTGACCGGCGTGGAAATTGCGCGCGACGGTAAATCACTGGCCCTGCACGCTCGCCGCGGCGTCGTGCTGGCTGCCGGTGGTTTCGCCGCCGGACGTATAGCGCCGCAGTTCCGTCCCGCCACCCAGCAGCACTACACCATGTCGCCCGCGACAAACGACGGGGCAGCGTTTCAGCTAGGGCTGGGCGTGGATGCCCGCCAGGGGGCCGACCTGCCATCGAACTTTTTCTGGGCACCGGTTTCCGTACTGCGCCGTCCGGACGGCAGCGAGGAGCGTTTCCCGCATCTGGTCACCGACCGCGCCAAGCCGGGTGTGATTGCCGTCAACCAGCGCGGTGTACGCTTCGTCAATGAGTCCAACTCCTACCATCATTTCGCCAGCGCCATGCAGCAGCAGCCGGAGAACGCGCCCTGCTATCTGCTATGCGATGCCCAGGCGATGAAGCGCTATGGACTGGGGCTGGCGCGTCCGGCACCGGTCAACAACGACGCGCTGGTGAGCGCCGGTTATCTGCATCAGGCGCAGAGTCTGGGCGAACTGGCGCAGCAGTTAGGCCTTGACCCGCAGCAGCTTGAACACACCGTCGCCCGCTATAACCGCGACGCCGCCAACGGCAGCGATCCGCAATTTCACAAGGGTGGAAACAGCTATAACCGCGCCATGGGCGATGCGGCGCACAGCCCAAACCCTTGCAACGCGCCGCTATTAAGCGCGCCGTTTTATGCCATCAAACTCTTTACCGGCGATTTAGGCACCTCGCGCGGGCTGGTCACCACCGCCGACGCGCAGGTGATTAACCAGCAGGGTCAGCCTATCGATGGGCTCTATGCCGTCGGCAACGATATGGATTCGATGATGGCAGGCACCTATCCCGGCCCTGGCATTACCCTTGGCCCGGCGCTCACGTTTGGCTATCTGGCCGCCCTGCATATGACTCAGACCTCACCCTACACTTCAGGAGAAACATCATGATCTACGAAAAACGTACTTACACCATCAATCCACTGAAGATGGCTGACTGGCTGGCGCTGTACAAAAGCGACGCCTACGCGGTGCAGACCGAGCATCTCGGCAAGCTGATTGGCTTCTTCTTCACCGAGATCGGCGTGGTGAATCAGGTCGTTCATATCTGGGCTTACGAAAGCCTGGACGACCGTCTGGTGCGCCGCGCGCGCATGGCGCAGGACGAGCGCTGGCTGACCTTTTCACGTAAAAATCGCGAGCTGGCAGCGGTTGAACGTCTGGAGTCGGTGCTGATGCGCCCGACCGATTTCTCTCCGCTGCAATAAGGAGTCGCGCATGAGCAGGCTCGTTGAGGTGGATATGCTGGTTATCGGCTCCGGCGCGGCGGGGCTGTCTGCCGCCGTAACCGCGGCGCTGCACGGCGCGCGGGTACTGGTCGCCGAAAAAGAGTCGACGATTGGCGGCACCAGCGCCTGGTCCGGCGGCTGGCTGTGGATCCCGCAAAATCCGCTCGCCCGCGAAGAAGGCATTATCGAGGATGACACCGCGCCGCTGGCCTATCTACAGGCCGAGATGGAGGGGCGTCCAGCCGATGCGCGTCTGCGGACTTTTTTGCGTTATGGGCCGGAGATGGTGGAATTTTTCCGCCGCCGTACCGCCGTGCAGTTCCTCTCCGGCAGCAAAATGCCGGACTTTCACAATAGCCGCGGCTCCGCCAACGGCGGTCGTTCGGTGACCGCCCAACCCTATGATGCTCGCGGGCTGGGCGACTGGCTGCACCGCCTGCGGCCGCCGCTGGAGACCATCAGCCTCGCCGGGATGGGCATCGCGGGAGGGACGGATATGGCGCACTTTTTTAACGCGACGCGCTCACCGCGTTCCGCGCTGTATGCCGCTCGGCGCCTTGCCCGTCACGGCTGGCAGCGACTGCGTTACGGGCGTGGTCGTCATCTGGTGAACGGCAACGCGCTGGTGGCGCGCCTGCTGCGTTCGGCGCTGGACGCCAACGTCCATTTTCAACTCAATGCGCCGGTGACGCGGTTATTACAGGACGCCAGCGGTGTCACTGGCGCCATTCTCTGTAGCGATGACGGCGAGATTCAGGTTAACGCTCGCGCGGTAGTGCTGGCCTGCGGCGGCTTTCCACATGACAAACAGCGCTTGGCCGAACAGGTGCCGCACGCGGCGCAGGGCTATGGTCACTTTTCCGCCGCGCCGCCGGGCAATCAGGGCGATGGCATTCGCCTTGGTGAAACAGTGGGCGGGCAGTTTGACGATTCACTTAAGCACCCGATGGCGTGGGCACCGGTCTCCCGCGTGTCACTGGCCAGTGGAATACAGCTGGCGTTTCCGCATCTTGTTGAACGTGCCAGGCCGGGGTTTATCGCGGTGCGCGATAACGGCAAACGCTTCGTCAATGAAGCCGACTCGTATCATGACTTTATCGCCGCGTTGCTCAAGGCGACGCCGGAGGGAGAAAAACCGACGGCATGGCTGATTGCCGACAGCCGCGCGCTGAACCGCTACGGCCTTGGCCACGCGCGCCCCACGCCATTCCCGGTGAAAGCCTGGCTGCGTACAGGCTACCTGCAAAGCGGCAACACGCTGGCGGAGCTGGCACAAAAATGCGGCATCGACGGCTCAGCGCTAAGCGATACCGTCGCTCGCTTTAACGGCTTTGCCCGTCAGGCTCGCGATGACGACTTCCAACGCGGCGCATCGGCCTACAACCTCGCACAGGGCGATGCCCGCCACCAGCCCAGCCCGACGCTGGGTGCGCTGGAACAGGCGCCGTTTTACGCAGTGCGAATCCTTCCCGGCTCGCTCGGTTCCTTCAGCGGACTGAAAACCGATGAACAGGCGCGCGTGCTGGACGCCGAACAACAGCCGATCCCTGGGCTGTTTGCCGTGGGTAACGATATGTCGAGCGTGATGCAGGGGTTCTACCCCAGCGGCGGCATCACGCTTGGCCCTGCCATGACCTTTGGTTATCTGGTGGGAAAAAACCTGGCCGCAAACATAACATCTTAAAAAAATTACGCATTTAGCCAGGGAAAGGCGCCAAACATAACAAAAATCTTACCTGCAACTGTACTGGAGTCTGTATGAATATGCGTTCCCTCTCGCTAGCAGCACTCACCGTGCTGGATGTTTCACCGCCGGAACAGGTGCGTATCGCCGCGCTCACCGGCTACAGCCACGTGGGCATTCGTCTGTTGCCCGCAACGCCTGATGACCCTGACTACGACATGCTCGGCGATACGCCGACGGTACGCGAAACCCTGGCCGCGCTACGCGATACCGGGATACGCGTTTCCGACGTGGAGATTGTGCGCCTGACGCCGGACTTCAACCTCGATGCGCTGCGTCCGTTCCTCGAAACCGCCGCCCGGCTGGAGGCTCAGCAGGTGCTGGTGGCCGGCAATGACGAAAACCTGCGCCGCTGCGCGGACAACCTTGCCCGGCTGGCGCAGGCCGGAGAAGCCTATGGCCTGACCATGAACCTGGAGCCGATGCCGTGGACCCATCTTCCCACGCTCGCCTCCGCGCAGAAGTTAATTGCCGCCAGCGGGCAGCACAACGTTGGCATCCTCGTCGATGCCATCCACTTCTGGCGCGCGGGTGAGTCACTGGACGCGTTGCGTGCGCTGGCGCCACAGCAACTGAACTACATGCAGCTGTGCGATGCCCCGGCGCGAATACCCACAGACACCGGAGAACTGATTTACCAGGCCCGCTGCGCACGCCGGGTACCAGGCGAAGGCGAACTGGATTTGCGCGGCCTGCTGGCGGCATTACCGCCCACGCTGCCGGTTTCGCTGGAAGTCCCGCTGGACGGGGCTCAGGGAGCTTTACCGGCACAACAACGCGCAGCGCTGCTGTTTAACGCGGCACAATCCTTCCTGTAAACAGGAGTACGCTATGTCACAGACACAACGCCTGGATGTCAGAGAGTTAATCAATTCCAACCCGCTCAGCCGCTATCAGAAGCTGGTTATTTTCCTTGGTTTTTGCGTCATCGCGCTGGACGGTTTCGATATCGCCATCATGGGTTTTATCGCCCCTACGCTCAAACAAGAGTGGGGCGTCAGCAACCACGAGCTGGGCTTTGTCATCAGTACCGCGCTGATTGGCCTTGCGCTGGGCGCACTTTTCTCCGGCCCGCTCGCAGATTGGCTGGGGCGCAAGAAAATCATCATCAACAGCGTCTTTTTCTTCGGTTTCTGGACCGTGGCGACGGCGTTTTCCCAGAACATTGAGCAGATGATCTTTTTCCGCTTTATGACCGGACTCGGACTGGGCGCGGCGATGCCAAACATGAGCACGCTGGTGTCGGAATACGCGCCTGAGCGCAAACGCTCGTTTATCATCACCGTCATTTTCTGCGGTTTCACCTTCGGTGCCGCCATTGGCGGGTTTGCCGCATCATGGCTCATCCCGCAGTTTGGCTGGCACTCGCTGATGGCGCTGGGCGGCATACTGCCGCTGCTGTTTGCCCCCATTCTTATCTGGAAACTGCCGGAGTCCGCGCGTTTTCTGGTGATCAAGCAGGCGCCTGCCGCGCGGATCCACGCCATCCTTCAGCGTTTCTACCCCGGCCAGGTGAGTGAAAACGTGCAATTTATTTTGCCGCAACAGCCGATCAAAAGCAGCGCCATGCGCATTGTGCTGTCGCGCGAGTACCTGTTCGGTTCGCTGATGCTGTGGTTGGTCTATTTCATGGGGCTGTTCCTGGTCTATATCCTCGGCAGTTGGTTGCCAACACTGGTAAAAGAGATTGGCCTGACCGTCAGTCAGGCCGCAATCATGACCGCCATTTATCAGGCAGGCGGCACCGTTGGTTCGCTGTTTGCCGGCTGGCTGATGGACCGAATTGATCCGCATCGGGCGCTGGGCGTCATTTTCGCCGTGGGCGGATTATTCACCATGGCGATTGGCTACGCGGGGGTGAATTTCCCGCTGCTGTGCCTGCTGGCCTTCGTTAGCGGCGCGTGTCTGAACGGCGCGAATACCGGGATGAACGCCCTTTCCGCTCGCTTCTATCCCACGCAGGCCCGCGCCACCGGATCCAGTTGGATGCACGGCGTTGGCCGCATCGGCGCCATTCTTAGCGCCTTCGCGGGTGCAGAAATGCTGGCTCTGGGGCTCGATTTTAAATCGGTGTTCCTGATCCTCGGCATTCCGGCGGCATTGACCGTCCTCGGTCTGGCCGCGAAAGGGTACTGGGCAGCAGGCCCGGTCGATGCTCGCTCATCTCTCCCTACCACGCTGCGGAGCCCATCATGAATCGTATTCGTCTTGCCGTTATTGGCGCTGGCGCCATCGGACGTAAACATATTGAGGTGATCAATCAAACGCCGCAGGCCGAGCTGGTCGCCCTGGCCGATCCATCGCCACAAGCGCAGGCGCTGGCAAAATCACTCGGCGTGGCGTGGTATGCCGACATCAACGATATGTTGGATCAGGCCAGGCCGCAGGGCGTGATTAACGCAACGCCGAACACTCTGCACGTGCCGTGCGCCATTGCCTGCGTGGAGCGGGGGATCCCGGTGCTGGTTGAGAAACCGGTCGCCGAATCTCCGGAGCGCGCGCGAGAACTGGTGGATGCGGCAACAAGGCACGGCGTCCCGGTGCTGGTCGGCCATCACCGTCGGCACAATGCGCTGACGGCGGCGGCAAAGTCGCTTATCGATAGCGGCGAATTGGGGCAGATTGTTGCCGTTTCGGCGCACTGGATCCTGCAAAAACCGGACGACTACTTCGATGTCGCCTGGCGACGGGAACCAGGGGCCGGGCCGCTGCTGGTGAATCTGGTGCACGATATCGATCTGTTGCGTTATCTGCTGGGCGAGATTGACGATGTGCAGGCGATGACCAGCAACGCCGGGCGCGGCTTCGCCAACGAAGACAGCGCGGTGGTCAACCTGCGCTTCGCCTGCGGCGCGCTGGGCAGCGCGGTGCTGAGCGACTGCGGCGTCAGCCCGTGGAGCTGGGAGATGAACTCGGCAGAGAACGCGGTCTACGCGCATACCCCGGAAAACTGCTATCTGATTTCCGGCAGCAAGGGGGCGCTGGCGATTCCACAGATGCGCTGGTGGCGCTACGGCGAGCAGAGCGGTTGGCACGCCCCGCTGTTGCAGGAGACGCTGGCCGTCGAGCCTATCGACCCGTTTATTTTGCAGCTGCATCATTTCCTGCAGGTGATTCGCGGTGAGGCCACGCCAATCATTGATGCGGCTGATGCGTTACGCTCGCTGGAAGTGATCGACGCGATCCGCCAGCAGGCGGCCTGATCGGAGACTGACCCGGCGGTTTCACGCCGTCGGGTTATCACTTATGCTGCTATTCCGCACAAATGATTCAATAATGTAATATTTGTTAATTAACCCTCTGTTTACCCTTCTCTCTCCCCGCACTACACTACTCCCAGCTTTTATATAGAGGTGGGAATGAACGATTACAAAATGACGCCGGGTGAGTTACGCGCCACCTGGGGTTTAGGGACCGTATTTTCTTTGCGTATGCTCGGTATGTTTATGGTCCTTCCGGTTCTGACCACATACGGCATGGCATTGCAGGGCGCCAGCGAGGCGTTGATTGGCCTGGCGATTGGCATTTATGGTCTGGCACAGGCGGTGTTTCAGATTCCCTTCGGGCTGATTTCGGACCGCGTTGGCCGCAAACCGCTGATCGTCGGTGGACTGGCGATTTTTGTTCTGGGCAGCGTGATTGCCGCGATGTCCGACTCCATCTGGGGGATTATTCTTGGCCGTGCCTTACAAGGCTCCGGGGCGATTGCCGCTGCGGTGATGGCGCTGCTTTCCGACCTCACCCGCGAACAAAACCGCACCAAAGCGATGGCGTTTATCGGCGTCAGCTTCGGTGTGACTTTCGCCATTGCGATGGTGCTGGGGCCGATTATTACGCATAAACTCGGTTTGCACGCGCTGTTCTGGATGATTGCCGGGCTGGCAACGCTGGGGATTCTGCTCACGCTGTGGGTGGTGCCGGACAGTAAAAATCACGTGCTCAACCGCGAGTCCGGCATGGTCAAAGGCTGCTTCAGCAAAGTGCTGATGGAGCCCAGGCTGCTGAAGCTCAACTTCGGCATCATGTGTCTACACATCCTGCTGATGTCCACCTTCGTCGCCCTGCCGGGGCAGTTAGAGTCGGCGGGTTTTCCGGCCGCTGAGCACTGGAAAATCTATCTGGTGACTATGGTGGTGTCGTTCATCGCGGTGGTGCCGTTTATCATCTACGCGGAAGTGAAGCGCCGCATGAAGCGCGTGTTCGTGCTGTGCATTGCCCTGCTGCTGATTGCTGAAATCGTGCTCTGGGGGTCCGGAAACTATTTCTGGGAACTGGTGGCGGGCGTGCAGATTTTCTTCCTCGCCTTTAACCTGATGGAAGCGCTGCTGCCGTCGCTTATCAGCAAAGAGGCGCCAGCGGGCTATAAAGGCACGGCAATGGGGATTTATTCCACCAGTCAGTTCCTGGGCGTCGCCATCGGCGGTTCGCTCGGCGGCTGGATTGACGGCCTGTTTGATTCACAAACGGTGTTCCTCGCCGGCGCGCTGCTGGCGACGGTCTGGCTGCTGGTCTCCATGACCATGCAGGAACCGCAGTACGTCAGCAGCCTGCGCGTCGAGATCCCAAAAGACGTTGCCGCGGACGATGCGCTACGTGAACGCCTGCTGGCGACGGACGGGGTGAAAGAGGTGCTGGTGGTGGCTGATGAGCACTCGGCCTACGTGAAAATCGACAGCAAAGTCACTAACCGCTTTGAAGTTGAACAGGTGATTGCCGCCCATTAAGCGGCATCGGCCCACACGGTGGTGTGGGCCGTACTTTCGCCGTTAGTCGCGGAAGTTTTTAAACTGGAACGGCTGGCCGAGATCGCCACCACGCACCAGCGCCATTACCGACTGTAAATCATCGCGGGATTTCCCGGTCACACGAATCTCTTCGCCCTGAATTTGCGCCTGCACCTTCAGCTTGCTGTCTTTAATCAGCTTGACGATTTTCTTCTGCACCGCGCTTTCGATGCCCTGCTTCAGCTTAGCTTCGACAAACCAGGTTTTACCGCTGTGGACAAACTCTTCCGGCACATCGAGAGATGCGCCTTCAATGCCGCGCTTCAGCAGCTTGGCGCGCAGAATATCCAGCAGCTGGTTCACCTGGAAATCAGACTCGCTCAGTACCTTAATGGTTTTATTGGCTTCATTCAGCTCAATTTTCGCTTCTACACCGCGAAAATCGAAACGCGATTCAACCTCACGGGCCGCGTTATCCACACCGTTGCGCGCTTCCTGAAGATCAACTTCAGAGACAATATCGAAAGATGGCATCTTTTCCCCTCCCTTAGTTTCTTTTGCGTTGCATAATACCTGCAACGCGGCATAACTCAACTTGTTATCCCCGGAAGCTCAGTGGATAGCGCTATACTCACACTCATTCGGGTCATCAGCGTGAAGTATGACATACCAGCAGCATCTGGTGTGGTAAGGAGGATGTTTGAAAATAACAGTATTGGGATGTGGCGCGCTGGGTCAGCTATGGATGACGGCGCTCTACAAAAAAGGATTTGAAGTACAAGGATGGCTACGTGTACCTCAGCCCTACTGTAGCGTCAATCTGATAGAGCTGGACGGCAGTGAGTTTAACCAATCGTTGACGGCCAACGATCCTGATTTTCTGGCGCAAAGCGATTTATTGCTGGTCACACTCAAGGCCTGGCAAGTCTCCGATGCGGTCAGAGCCCTGGCTTCACGTCTCCCGCAAACTACGCCTATTTTGCTGATTCATAACGGTATGGGAACATTGCTGGAGCTGAACGACCTCAAGCAGCCGATTCTGCTTGGCGCCACCACGCAGGCCGCACGGCGCGACGGGAACGTGATCATTCACGTGGCCAATGGCACTACCCATATTGGCCCAGCCAAACGCTACGACGCCGACTACAGCCAACTGGCGGAAACCCTGCAAAACGTCCTGCCGGACGTGGCCTGGCACGATAATATTCACTCCGCCATGTGGCGAAAACTGGCGGTCAACTGCGTGATTAATCCGCTTACCGCGCTGATGAACTGCCCGAACGGCGATCTGCGCGGCCATCAGGAGCAAATTGCCCTTATCTGTGAAGAGATTGCGCAGACCATGACGCGGGAAGGATTTCATACCTCTCCGGAAAGTCTGTTATTTTATGTGAACCAGGTGATTGACCTGACAGCAGAAAATATCTCATCGATGCTGCAGGACATCCGCGCGCTGCGCCATACGGAAATCGACTACATTACCGGTTTTCTGCTCAAGCGCGCGCGTGCGCACGGTATCCCCGTGCCGGAAAATACCCGCCTGTATGAACTGGTTAAACGTAAGGAGAGTGAATATGAGCGCGTCGGCACTGATTTGCCTCGCTCCTGGTAGTGAAGAGATGGAAGCCGTCACCACTATCGATTTATTAGTGCGTGGCGGTATTCAGGTCACCACCGCCAGCGTCGCCAGCGACGGCAACCTGACGATTACCTGCTCGCGCGGCGTGAAGCTACTGGCCGACGCCCCGCTGGTGGAAGTGGCGGACGGCGATTTCGATATCATTATCCTGCCTGGCGGCATTAAGGGCGCGGAGTGCTTTCGCGACAGCCCGCTGCTGGTCGAAACGGTGAGGCAGTTTCATCTCTCGGGGCGTATCGTTGCCGCTATCTGTGCGGCAGCGGCGACCGTCCTCGTGCCGCATGATATTTTCCCCATCGGCAATATGACCGGCTTCCCGGCGCTGAAAGATAAAATCCCGCCAGAGCAGTGGATGGATAAACGCGTCGCGTGGGATCCGCGCGTCAAGCTCCTCACCAGCCAGGGGCCAGGAACATCAATTGATTTTGGCCTGAAGATTATTGATCTGCTGGTCGGGCGCGAAAAGGCGTATGAAGTGGCGTCGCAGTTGGTAATGGCTGCGGGCATCTATAATTACTACGAAGCTTAATCAGCGGTCTGCCCGGCGGGCCGTCCTTTCGCCCCAACCGTGAGGGTTCGTAGTATGGCTGAACACGCGACCGATACCCGCGACTTATCCATTTCTCGTCTTCTGAACGCGCCCAGAGCCTTACTCTGGCGCGCCTGGACTGACCCGGAGCTGCTCAGCCAATGGTGGTGCCCCAAGCCCTGGACCACCGAGGTGCTCGCCTTTGACCTGCGCCCCGGCGGCGAATTTCATACGCTAATGCGCGGGCCTGATGGTGAAAGCAGCGATAATCCAGGCTGTTTTCTGGAAATCGTTCCGCAAGAAAGGTTGGTGATGACGACAATGCTGACCGCCGACTGGCGTCCGGCCACAACGCCGTTTGCCATGACGGTCATCGTCACCTTTGCCGATGAAGGTAGCGGCTGCCGCTATACCGCGCGGGTTCTGCATCCGGATGATGCCACGCGCGAACAGCATGAACAGATGGGGTTTTACGAAGGCTGGAATATCGTGATGACCCAGCTGGAAGCATTCGCCAATACGCTCAAGTAGCGCATTTGTCAGGCTGATATAAAAAACCCGGCCAGGCCGGGTTTTTCTTTTCGTTACGGACGATAAACCTTCACGTTTTCAAAGCCCTGCTCGCGCAGATACAGCGCCTGCAGGCGGCTCATCACGCCGCGCTCGCACCACAGCAGATAGGTTTTGCTGCGATCAAGGTCGCCAAACTGGGTGCTGAGTTTATAGAACGGCAGCGATGCCACTTCTACGCCCTCTACTTTCAGCGGTTTGTCGTCCTGCTCATCAACGGAGCGGATATCGAGAATCACGTCGTTGGCGCTAAAGCCGCTGACGGTTTCCACTTCCACCACCTCTTGCTGGGTCTGCTGGGCGATTTCGCGGATATCGACGTTGTTCGCTTCCGCCACCACTTTGTCGAGGATCGCAAAGTCGAAGTTCTCTTCTTCCGCTTCGATTTTCGCCTTCACCGCTTTGATGGTCGGGCTTTTTGAGATCACACCGCAGTATTCCGGCATGGTACGGGCAAAATCTTCGGTACCGATTTCACGCGCCAGATTGATGATGTGCTCTTTATCGTGCGAAATCAGCGGACGCAGAATCAGGGTGTCGGACACGTTGTCGATCAGACGCAGGTTGGTCAGCGTCTGGCTGGACACCTGGCCGAGCGCTTCGCCGGTCACCAGCGCCTGCACGCCGTAGCGTTCAGCCACTTTCGACGCCGCACGCACCATCATACGCTTGAGCACCACGCCCATCTGGCCGTCGTCGACTTTCTCGAGAATTTCGCCCACTACCGGTTCGAAGTTGATCGCCACAAAACGCACGCGATGCGAACTGCCGAAGCGGTTCCACAGGTAGTGCGCGACCTGACGAACGCCGATTTCATGCGCCGCGCCGCCAAGGTTAAAGAAGCAGTAGTGTACGCGGCAGCCGCGACGCATCAGCATATAGCTGGAAACGCCGGAGTCGAAACCACCGGAGATCAGCGACAGCACGTCTTCCTGGGTGCCAATCGGGAAACCGCCAATACCTTCATAACGCCCTTTAACCAGCAGCAGACGATCGTTCTCGATTTCGAGATTAACGGTCACGTCCGGGTCGGTCAGCTTCACGCGCGCCGTTTCAATATGCTGGTTCAGACCGCCGCCCACGTAACGCTCCACCTCAATGGAGGTGAATTCGTGCTTACCGCGGCGTTTTACGCGCACACAGAAGGTTTTGTTTTCCAGCGCTTCGCGCCACAGTGGCAGCGTCTGCTCGAAAATATCGTGCAGGGAGGTGAACGGCACGTCTTCCACTTCGAGGATATGGTGAATCCCCGGAATGCGCGTCAGCGCGTCGCGGATAACCAGACGCTGGTTCTCATCTTTTGCGCGAACTTCGATGTGATCCCAGTGACGAACGACGGCGAGCGTTTCATCGTAGTGTTTAAGAACGTTACGAATGTTCCCGGTTAAAATTTTAATAAAGCGCAAACGCACAGATTGGCTTTTGATGGTGATTTCCGGGAACAATTTAATGATAAACTTCATGGCGGCAATGGTTCGTTGGCAAGCCCGACGGGCTTTGAGCAAAAAGATGTATCGCAGCGTACCAGCGGTCGCTACGTCCAGGACGCGGAGTATATCATCATCCCGCTGACCATTGCGTGTTATTTGCTTCACACTCAGACTCCGTTACCATAGACGCAGTCGCGACATAACAAGAGCCAAACATTCACTATGCCAAAGAAAAATGCAGCCCCGGCCAGTTTCGAAACCGCGTTAACCGAGCTGGAGCAAATAGTTAATCGTCTGGAAAGCGGTTCTCTGCCGCTGGAAGAGGCGCTGAACGAATTCGAACGCGGCGTGCAGCTGGCACGTCAGGGGCAGAGCAAACTGCAGCAGGCGGAACAACGCGTGCAGATTCTGTTGGCCGATAACGAAGATTCTCCCTTAACACCTTTCACGCCGGACGCTGAATAAATGGATTTTTCGCAACAGCTGGATGCCTGCGTCACTCAGGCGAACGACGCGCTGCGCCGTTTTATCGCGCCGCTGCCGTTTCAGAACACTCCACTGGTCGAGGCGATGCAATATGGCGCACTCTTAGGCGGTAAACGCCTGCGCCCATTCCTGGTGTATGCCACCGGGCAGATGTTCGGCGTCAGCGTCGCCACGCTGGATGCGCCCGCAGCGGCGGTAGAGTGCATTCACGCCTATTCGCTGATGCACGACGACTTGCCGGCGATGGACGACGACGACCTGCGTCGCGGCCAGCCGACCTGCCATATTAAATTTGGCGAGGCGAGCGCAATTCTGGCCGGTGACGCGCTGCAAACGCTGGCGTTTTCTATACTCAGTGATGCGCCGATGGATAAGGTCTCCGACCGCGATCGCCTGGCGATGCTCTCCGAGCTGGCAACCGCCAGCGGCGTGACGGGCATGTGCGGTGGTCAGGCGCTGGATCTGGAAGCCGAAGGGCAACAGGTTAATCTGGAAATGCTGGAACGCATTCATCGCCACAAAACCGGCGCGTTGATTCGTGCTGCCGTGCGCCTGGGGGCGCTCAGCGCGGGTGAACAGGGGCGTCAGGCGCTGCCGCTGCTGGACAAATACGCCGAAAGCATCGGTCTGGCATTCCAGGTTCAGGATGACATTCTGGATGTGGTGGGGGATACTGCGACCCTCGGAAAGCGCCAGGGTGCCGACCAGCAGCTCGGCAAGAGCACCTATCCGGCACTACTGGGCCTTGAGCAAGCCCGGACCAAAGCCAGTGACCTCATCGCTGAGGCTCGCCAGTCGCTAGAGCAACTGGCCGCACAATCACTGGATACCACAGCACTGGAAGCGCTAGCGAACTACATCATCCTGCGCGACAAATAAACAATAAATGAGTCTCAGATGAGTTTTGATATTGCCAAATACCCGACCCTGGCGCTGGTCGATTCCACTCAGGAGTTGCGCCTGCTGCCAAAAGAGAGCCTGCCGAAGCTGTGTGACGAGCTACGTCGTTACCTGCTCGACAGCGTGAGCCGTTCCAGCGGACACTTCGCCTCCGGGCTTGGCACGGTGGAGCTCACCGTGGCGCTGCACTACGTCTATAACACGCCGTTCGACCAGCTTATCTGGGACGTCGGCCATCAGGCCTACCCACACAAAATTCTGACCGGCCGTCGCGACAAGATTGGCACCATCCGCCAGAAAGGCGGCCTGCATCCGTTCCCATGGCGCGGTGAGAGCGAATACGACGTGCTGAGCGTCGGCCACTCTTCCACCTCCATTTCCGCCGGTATTGGCATCGCGGTCGCGGCAGGCAGAGAGAACAAACAGCGTCGTACCGTCTGCGTGATTGGCGATGGCGCCATTACCGCCGGGATGGCGTTTGAAGCGATGAACCACGCAGGTGATATCAAGCCGGATATGCTGGTGGTGCTGAACGACAACGAAATGTCGATTTCCGAGAACGTCGGCGCGCTGAACAACCATCTGGCACAGCTGCTCTCCGGAAAGCTCTACTCCTCGCTGCGTGAAGGCGGTAAAAAAGTCTTCTCCGGCGTACCGCCGATTAAAGAGTTGCTCAAGCGTACCGAAGAACATATCAAAGGCATGGTGGTGCCGGGTACATTGTTTGAAGAGCTGGGCTTTAACTACATCGGGCCGGTGGACGGCCACGACGTACTGGGGCTGGTCAATACGCTGAAAAACATGCGCGACCTGAAAGGTCCGCAGTTCCTGCATATTATGACCAAGAAAGGTCGCGGCTATGAGCCCGCAGAGAAGGACCCGATTACCTTCCACGCGGTGCCGAAATTTGACCACACCAGCGGTAAGCTGCCCAAAAGCAGCGGCGGCCTGCCGTCATACTCCAAAATCTTCGGCGACTGGCTGTGTGAAACCGCAGCCAAAGACAGCAAGCTGATGGCGGTTACCCCCGCGATGCGCGAAGGCTCCGGTATGGTCGAGTTTTCGAAAAAGTATCCGGATCAATACTTTGACGTGGCGATCGCCGAGCAGCATGCGGTCACCTTCGCCGCCGGGCTGGCGATTGGCGGCAACAAACCTGTCGTAGCGATCTACTCCACTTTCCTGCAGCGCGCCTACGATCAGGTGATCCACGACGTGGCGATTCAGAAGCTGCCGGTCCTGTTTGCGATCGACCGTGCAGGCATCGTCGGCGCCGACGGGCAGACGCACCAGGGGGCGTTCGATCTCTCCTATCTGCGTTGCATTCCGGACATGGTTATCATGACGCCGAGCGATGAAAACGAGTGCCGCCAGATGCTGTATACCGGCTATCACTACGGCGACGGCCCAAGCGCGGTGCGCTATCCGCGCGGTTGCGGTACCGGCGCGGAGCTAAAACCGCTGGAGAAACTGCCGCTGGGTAAAGGGCTGGTGAAGCGTGAGGGCGAAAAGCTGGCGATCCTCAACTTCGGTACCCTGCTCGCGCAGGCTGAAGTGGTCGCCGCGAAGCTGAACGCCACCCTTGTCGACATGCGCTTTGTGAAGCCGCTGGATGAAAGCCTGATTCTGGAAATGGCCGCGCGTCACGAATCGCTGGTGACGCTGGAAGAAAACGCCATTATGGGCGGCGCGGGCAGCGGCGTGAACGAAGTGCTGATGGCGCATCGCAAACCGGTGCCGGTGCTCAATATCGGCCTGCCTGATTTCTTTATTCCTCAAGGTACTCAGGAAGAGATGCACGCCGAGCTGGGCCTCGACGCTGCGGGCATCGAAGCGAAGATCGCGGCCTGGCTAGCATAATCCTCCCCACGGCTCCTGCTATGCTTAAAGGTAAACCTCTTACCCGCTAGCAGGAGCTGAATCATGCAATACGATACGTTAGGACACACCGGCCTTCGGGTCTCTCGTCTTTGTCTGGGCTGTATGACGTTTGGCGAGCCGGATCGGGGTAAACACGCCTGGACGCTACCGGAAGACAGCAGCCGCCCGATTATTCAGCGCGCGCTGGAAGGCGGCATTAACTTTTTCGACACCGCCAATAGCTACTCTGACGGCAGCAGCGAAGAGATTGTTGGCCGCGCGCTGCGCGACTTCGCCCGCCGCGAGGACGTGGTGGTCGCCACCAAGGTCTACCATCAGGTTGGCGATCTTGAAGAAGGTCTCTCCCGCGCGCAAATTCTCCGCTCGATAGACGACAGTCTCCGCCGACTCGGCATGGAGTACGTCGACCTGCTGCAAATCCACCGCTGGGACTACCGCACCCCAATTGAAGAGACGCTTTCAGCACTGGACGAGGTGGTGAAATCCGGTAAAGCGCGCTTTATTGGCGCGTCTTCCATGCATGCCCGTCAGTTCGCCCACGCGCTGGCGCTACAGAAGGCCAACGGCTGGGCGCCATTTGTCACCATGCAGGATCACTACAACCTGATTTACCGGGAAGAAGAGCGCGATATGCTGCCGCTGTGCGTGCAGGAAGGCGTGGCTGTGATCCCATGGAGCCCGCTGGCGCGCGGACGCCTGACGCGACCGTGGGGTGAAACCACCGCACGGCTGGTGTCCGATGAGTTTGGTAAAAGCCTTTATAGCACTACCGAAGAGAACGATGAGCAGATTGCCGGTGAACTGGAACGCGTAGCCGAAGAGGTCGAGGCTAGCCGGGCGCAAACGGCGCTGGCGTGGCTGTTGAGCAAACCTGGCGTAGCGGCGCCGATTATCGGCGCATCGCGCGAGGATCAGTTGGATGAATTGTTGAACGCGGTGGATATTACGCTGACGCCAGAACAAATTGCGTCGCTGGAAGCGCCGTATCAGCCGCATCCGGTGGTCGGGTTTAAGTAAGGTGCCAGGATTCCCCTCACCCTAACCCTCTCCCCAAAGGGGCGAGGGGACTGTACGGTGCTAGTTTTTGACTATACCCAGCCGCACTGACTCGGTTTTCACCCTCTCCCTTCCAGGGAGAGGGCCGGGGTGAGGGTCATGCCCTCACAGGACGTGATGTCCCACCACATACAATATCGCGGCCGAAATGACCCCGGCGACGATGTCGTCGATCATAATCCCCATCCCGCCGTGGACGTTACGGTCAAACCAGCGGATCGGCCAGGGTTTCCACATATCAAAAATACGGAATACCACGAACCCCGCCAGCACCCATTGCCAGGTCATCGCCGGGATCGCCATCAGGGTAATCCACATCCCGATAAACTCATCCCACACGATACTGCCGTGATCGTGGGTGCCCATATCCCGCGCCGTGCGGCGGCAAATATAGACCCCAATACAGATACCGAACATCACCACCAGCGAATAAATTTGCAGCGGCAAAAACGTCAGCAGATACCAGAACGGAATGGCGGCAATCGAGCCCATCGTTCCCGGCACGATCGGGCTTAAGCCGCTGCCAAAGCCCGTTGCCAGCAGGTGCCACGGGTTGCGCAAGTTCAGGCGGCTTTTTGCGATATCATTCTTAGCCAAAGTGATCGTACCCCTTCCAGTCCAGCGTCACCGCCTTCCCATCTTGTGTGAAATGCATGCCTTCAACATCGGCGCTAATCTGCCCGATGCAGGTAAACGGTGTCCCCAGTTGGCCCAGCGCCACTTCCAGCGCGCCGCGATTCAGCTCCGGCACGGTAAAGCAGAGTTCATAATCTTCACCGCCGGAAAGCGCCCAGCGGCAGGCTTGCTCTGTGGAGACATGGCGCTTCAGCGCTTCAGAATACGGCATGGCATCCAAGTCGATCCGCGCGCCGAGACCGCCGCTTGCCTTAAGGATATGCCCCAAATCGGAAATCAGCCCGTCGGAAAGATCGATTGCTGAACTGGCCAGATCGCGCAACGCCTGCCCTTGCAGCACGCGCGGCGTTGGGCGCAGGTGACGCTGACGCAGATACGCCGCGTCTTCAGGGTTATCAATCACCAGCTGGTTGAGGATCAGCGCCAGCCCGGCGGCGCTATCGCCCGGCGTGCCGGTGACATAGATCCAGTCGCCCGGCTTCGCGCCCGAGCGCTTCAGCGCCCTGCCAACGGGTACGTAACCGTGAATACCCAGCGTCATTGACAGCGGCCCTTTGGTGGTGTCGCCGCCAATCAGCTGCATATCGTAGTAGCTTAACTGGTCAAACAGGCTGTCGCTGAATGCCTGCAGCCACTCTTCATCAACCGCGGGCAGGGTCAGCGCCAGCGTCAGCCACGCCGGATCCGCGCCCATTGCCGCGAGATCGCTCACGTTCACCGCCAGCGCTTTATAGGCCAGATCGGCCGGGTCGATATCAGGGAGAAAATGGTTGCCCGCCACCAGCGTGTCAGTGCTGATAGCCAGCGTCTGTTTTTCGGGAATATTGAGTAACGCGCAGTCGTCGCCGATTCCGGTGTCGACATCGAGACGGGCGTTTCGTACTCGGTCAAAATAACGGGCAATCAGGGAAAATTCGCCGCATGCCATACGTTATGCCTCAGCAGAAGGATAAAACAAGGCCGGGGGGATGGCGTTAAGCCACCCGCGCACCGGCCTGGAGATTACTTTTTGTGGGGACGAATAGCAGGAGCGGCTTTATCCAGCACGCCGTTGACAAACTTGTGGCTGTCTTCAGCGCCGAAGGTTTTCGCCAGCTCGATGGCTTCGTTGATGGCCACTTTGTACGGCACATCGTCACGTTTTGACAGTTCAAACAGTGCAATACGCAGTACGGCTTTTTCCACCTGGCCCAGCTCGTCGAGCAGACGGGACAGGTATGGCTTCATCAATCCGTCGAGGTACGCGCTGTTAGTCGCCACCCCGGACAGCAGTTCACGGAAGTACAGGACGTCAACGTCTTTTACGTCTTGTTCCGCCAGGAACTGGTATTCAACATCGGCGATGTCGTTCTGGGACAACTGCCAGGAGTAAAGCGCCTGGACGGCACACTCACGGGCGCGGCGACGAGCAGCAGGTTTCACGGATTTCCCCTTACAAAAATCAGGCCTTGATGGCTTTCAATACATTAATCATTTCAAGCGCGGTCAGTGCAGCTTCAGCACCTTTGTTACCGGCTTTTGTGCCAGCGCGTTCGATGGCTTGTTCAATACTTTCGGTGGTCAGAACACCAAAGGCTACCGGGATTTCGCTGTCCTGAGCGACGTGCGCCAGGCCATTGCTTGCCCCGCCAGCAACATATTCGAAGTGAGCAGTACCGCCACGGATAACCGTACCCAGCGCGATCACCGCATCGTATTTACCGGTTTTCGCCAGTGCGCCAGCCGCCAGAGGCAGTTCATAAGCACCTGGAACCCAAACAACGGTGATGTTTTCATCTTTAACCTGACCAATGCGCTTCAGGGCGTCGATAGCACCTTCCAGCAGGCTGTCATTGATAAAGTTGTTGAAACGCGCGATGGTGATGGCGACGCGAGCGTCCGGGGTAGCAACGTTAGCTTCAATAATGTTCATACTGTTCCTTTGGGTTCATTTGCCCCGCAGGGGGGCGGATTTTATCATAATATTCTGGGCGCTGCTTCCTCTAATTCGGAAAGCCTCACGCAGCCGTTAAATGCAGGCAGACATCCGGTCCAACCTGACGTATCTCGTTGAATTTGAAATGGGGGGCGTCAGCCAGTTTCTCAAGCCCCGGCAGCACACATAATCCGCGCGCATCACTTCCTAACAGTTTAGGCGCGATATAGACGATAAGCTCGTCCACCAGCCCCGCCTGAATCAGCGCGCCGGCAAGCGTTGGCCCCGCCTCCACCCAGATGCTGTTAATCTGCTGTTTGCCCAGTTGCATCATCAGCAGCACCAGATCGAGATGGCCGTTATGCTCCGGCACTTTCAGCGTCTGCACGCCTTCCGGCCAGACGCGGGTATCGTCTTCGGTACGTGCAAAGAGCGTTTCGCCCGGCTGATGCACGATGCGATGCTCCGGCGTCACGCGATTGCCGCTATCAATCACAATGCGCAGCGGCTGACGCAGATTTTCCTGCGGGTAGTTCGCCTGTGTTTCTGCGCTCAGTTCGTCCCAGCGCACGGTCAGCGCCGGGTCGTCGGCCAGCACCGTGGCGCTGCTGGTTAAAATAGCGTGGCTTTCGGCGCGCAGGCGCTGCACATCGCGACGCGCCTGTGGCGAGGTGATCCACTGGCTTTCACCGCTGGCCATCGCCGTACGCCCATCGAGCGATGCACCGAGTTTGAGCTGTACGTACGGGAAACCGGTACGCATCCGCTTGAGGAAGCCTTTGTTCAACGCTTCGGCCTCGCTCATCATCAACCCGTGGCTGACTTCAATACCCGCCTGCTGCAAGCGATAGAGACCACGGCCCGCCACCTGCGGGTTAGGATCCTGCATGGCGGCAACCACGCGCGAGACACCCGCGGCAATTAACGCATCGCAGCACGGCGGCGTACGGCCATGGTGACTGCACGGTTCCAGCGTGACGTAAGCAGTGGCGCCTTTGGCCTTTTCACCCGCCATACGCAGCGCGTGCACTTCGGCGTGCGGTTCACCGGCGCGATAGTGAAAACCTTCGCCGACGATTTCGCCCTGATTGACAATCACGCAGCCGACGCGTGGGTTGGGATGGGTGGTAAATCGCCCGCGCGCCGCCAGTTTAAGCGCGCGCGCCATGTACATTTCATCGTACATAGCTTAGTCCTGTAAGCGGGCGATCTCTTCGCCAAACTCTTTGATATCTTCAAAGCTGCGGTAGACAGAGGCAAAGCGAATATAGGCAACTTTATCCAGCTTTTTCAGCTGTTCCATCACCAG
Organism: Kluyvera sp. Awk 3; assembly: GCF_028069715.1. NCBI lineage: Bacteria > Pseudomonadati > Pseudomonadota > Gammaproteobacteria > Enterobacterales > Enterobacteriaceae > Kluyvera > Kluyvera sp. Awk 3. Next base: position 69,712 of record NZ_JANEWH010000008.1, read on the forward strand.
ATTCCCCAGCAGTTTGCTCGGCACTTCGCGCTCGCCGGTGGCGCGCAGGTGCGATTTAATATGGTTAATCGCCATTTCTACGTCATCGGCGCTCACCGGGCGCTTTTCCAGCGCTCTCAGCATACCGCTGCGCAGTTTGTCTTCATTAAACGGTTCGCGCACGTCATTGCTTTTTACCACGCGCGGCATCACCAGCTCCGCGACCTCAAAGGTCGTGAAGCGTTCGTTGCACACCAGGCATTGCCGACGGCGGCGAACGGAGGAACCTTCTCCCACAAGACGGGAGTCAATCACTTTAGTGTCTACGGCGAAACAGAATGGGCAGTGCATACGACGTCCTGACGATGAGGGTGAGTGTAATGAAATCTATTTTACCCTGAACTGCGAAGACAACAAAGGCGGCATGTTTTTGAGACAATGGATCGATGCCATCAGCTCTATTGCACGCTACCATTGCGTTATCCCGAAGAGAAGGAACAGACAGAATGACAAGACGTTACCTAAGAATTGCCCTGCTGGGAAGCCTCGTCAGCCTGAGCGCCTGCGCGCAGCAGTCGGAAGTGAAACAAATGCATCAAAGCATTAGCGCGCTGAGCAGCGAGATGACGCAGCTTAACAAAGAAACGGTGAAAATCACTCAGCAAAATGCGCTGAACGCCAAATCGACGAAGGGCGCCTATCTGCTGCCGGGGGCCAATACCCCTGCCCGTCTGAATAGCCAGATAGGCACGTTGCGCATGTCATTGCGTAACGTTGCCGCCAACGCTCAAGGGACGGCGCTTACGTTGCGCATCTCCGGTGAGTCCAACGATCCGCTTCCGGCTTTCACCGGCACCGTGGAATGGGGACAGATCCAGGGCACCACCGAGCAGTATCAGGAAGTGAACGTGCAAAATCAGCTGTTCTCCGCCCCGGCCAGCGTGCTGGCGCCAAGCGACGTCGATATTCCGCTGCAGCTTAACGGCGTCACGCCGGAGCAACTGGGCTTTGTCCGCATCCACGACGTTCAGCCCGCCAACGCGCAGTAATCTCGCTAATCGGCACTGTGACATGCAGTGCCGCCCTTCCCCCTATGCTCCCTCTATTGACCACATTTCCTGTATGTAAACATTTGCAATAATTCACCCCATCAGTACAATCGCCGCGTCTAAACTACGCAAACGTGAACGCAATCGATTACGCGTTTGAAAAATGTGTGAAGTGTGACTGATTTTCGTGAGCAAGGATTCATATAATAGGCTCGCAGAAACACGAAACATTTAGAAAAACTTCGGTGATAAAAATCACTCTCTTTCGAATTTTTTTATTAGTGGCATAAATATGAAAAAAACATTACTGGCAGCCGGTGCCGCGCTGGCGCTCTCCGCATCTTTCACTGCTAACGCAGCAGGCGACTCTCAGCCGCAGTATGTCTCTGACTGGTGGCACCAGAGCGTAAACGTGGTAGGCAGCTATCACACCCGCTTCTCTCCGAAGCTGAACAACGACGTCTACCTCGAGTATGAAGCGTTTGCGAAGAAAGATTGGTTAGACTTCTATGGCTACATCGATATTCCGAAGACCTTCGACTGGGGTAACGGTAACGATAAAGGCGTCTGGTCTGACGGTTCCCCGATGTTTATGGAAATCGAACCACGCTTCTCTATTGATAAGCTGACCGGCGCAGATCTGAGCTTCGGCCCGTTCAAAGAGTGGTACTTCGCGAACAACTATATCTACGATATGGGTGACAACAAAGCCAGCCGCCAGAGCACCTGGTATATGGGTCTGGGTACCGATATCGATACCGGCCTGCCGATGGGCCTGTCTCTGAACGTGTATGCGAAATATCAGTGGCAGAACTACGGCGCCGCGAACGAAAACGAGTGGGATGGCTACCGCTTCAAAGTGAAATACTTTGTGCCAATCAGCGATCTGTGGGGCGGTAAGCTGAGCTATATCGGCTTCACCAACTTCGACTGGGGTTCAGATCTCGGCGACGAACCAAACCGCACCAGCAACTCCATCGCCTCCAGCCACATTCTGGCGCTGAACTACGATCACTGGCACTACTCTGTCGTTGCCCGTTACTTCCATAACGGCGGCCAGTGGCAAGGTGGTTCGAAAATGAACTGGGGCGAAGGTGATTTCAACGGTCAATCGACCGGTTGGGGTGGCTACCTGGTTGTGGGTTACAACTTCTAAGTTTTGCCTTACCGCACGGCTATGCTGTGCGGTAAGTTTTTCCACGCACGCTCGTCAATAATATTACTTCGCTTTTAT
>NZ_JANEWH010000080.1:0-22582 GCF_028069715.1 Kluyvera sp. Awk 3
TCTTTACATCATTCGGATGACAGCTGTATGACGTTTTGTAAGATAAAAAGTAACAAATTCTTATAAAATGAGCATTATGATGTTGCTGTTATGCATTGATTTTAAAGGTGAAAATGACATTTTTCTGCAATGCAAAATAAATGATTGAGTCCAGTGCTAAAACAACATATATTAGCCGCGCTTTTTTACAGGTAATCCTTATAACCATTTATTCAATCAGGCGTTAATCTACACCTGGTTGTAGGAGTGATATGATGACGGATAAAGTCCGTATTGATACTTTAAGTGCTAATTCATTACCACAGAGCAATGATACCTTTTTAGCAAGACAGGCTGAGTTTGAATCTAATGTCCGCAGCTATCCGCGTAAACTGCCATTGGCTATTGCCAAAGCGCAGGGCGTCTGGATCACCGACGTAGAAAATAATCAATATCTTGATTGCCTTGCAGGTGCCGGTACCCTGGCGCTCGGTCACAATCATCCTGAAGTGCTCCAGAGCATTCAAAGTGTCATCACAAGCGGCTTACCGTTACATACGCTTGACCTTACTACGCCGTTAAAAGATGAATTTTCATCTTATTTACTTTCTTTATTGCCGGGCCAGGGCAAAGAATATTGCCTGCAGTTCACCGGGCCGTCCGGCGCCGATGCCGTTGAAGCGGCGCTGAAGCTGGCGAAGAAAGTGACCGGCCGTTCCAGCATTATCAGCTTCTCCGGCGGCTACCATGGGATGACCCATGGCGCGCTGTCCGTGACGGGCAACCTGTCGCCGAAAGAAGCCGTCAGCAACATGATGGCTGAAGTGCAGTTTATGCCGTATCCGCATCAGTACCGCTGCCCGCTGGGTATTGGCGGTGACGCTGGCGTGAAAGCATTGACCTACTACTTCGAAAACCTGATCAACGACGTTGAAAGCGGCGTGCGTAAACCGGCTGCGGTGATCCTCGAAGCAGTACAGGGCGAGGGCGGTGTAAACCCGGCTCCGGTCGAGTGGCTGCAGCGCATTCGCAAAGTCACGCAGGAACACGGCATTCTGCTGATCATCGATGAAGTTCAGGCAGGCTTCGCGCGTACCGGTAAGCTGTTCGCCTTCGAACACGCCGGTATTGAGCCAGACATCATCGTGATGTCCAAAGCGGTTGGCGGTGGTCTGCCGCTGGCGGTACTGGGCATTAAAAAGCAGTTCGATGCGTGGGCTCCGGGCCACCATACCGGTACCTTCCGCGGCAACCAGCTAGCGATGGCCACCGGTCTGACAACGCTGAAAATCCTCAAAGACGACAAGATTGCCGATAAAGTTGCCGCCCAGGGCGAGTGGCTGAAAGGCAAACTGGCCGACCTGCAGAAACGCTACCCGGTGATTGGCCAGGTACGTGGTCTGGGTCTGATGATCGGTATTGAAATTGTTAAGCCGAACGAAGCGCAGGATCACATGGGCTGCTACCCGGCCGATGGCGAGCTGTCCGCGCTGCTGCAGAAAAAATGCTTCGAAAACGGGCTGATTCTGGAGCGTGGCGGCCGTAACGGTTGCGTACTGCGCCTGCTGCCGTCTCTGCTGATCACTAACGCTGAGCTGGAAGTGTTCCTCGATAAATTCGAAAACGCCCTGCTGGGTGCTGGCGTGAAGCCGGTTTAAACGGAGTTGGAACGAATGTCAGACGTAAACCCGATTCTGTCCGGCTCGGCGCAGAGTATTGCCGCCTATCAGGACGCTATCGAGCAGAGTACGAAAGCGGTCGTTGAATGGTTGAAACAGCCTGAGATGTATCAGGGCAAAACTGTTGAACAGCTGCGCGAACGTATCAACCTGAACTTTACGTCTCAGGGCCTGGGCAACCAGGCCGCTATTGAGCGTGCGGTTGAATACTTTCTGAAAGACAGCCTGTTGGTTCACCATGCGCAGTGCGTGGCGCATCTGCACTGCCCGAGCCTGGTGATTAGCCAGGCGGCGGAAGTGCTGATCAACGCCACCAACCAGAGCATGGACTCCTGGGACCAGAGCCCATCCGCGACTATCATTGAGATCAAACTGATCGAATGGCTGCGTGAGCAGGTTGGTTATGCGGCAGGTGATGCAGGCGTGTTCACCAGTGGCGGTACTCAGAGCAACCTGATGGGCCTGATGCTGGCGCGCGACGCTTTCTTTGCGCGTCAGGGGCACTCCATTCAGCAGAATGGTCTGACCGGCGATCTGAGCAAAATCAAAGTGTTCTGCTCTGAAAGCGCGCATTTCTCCGTGCAGAAGAACATGGCGCTGATGGGGCTGGGCTACCGTTCCGTCACCCAGGTGAAGACCGATGCCTTCTCACGTATGGATCTGGCGGACCTGAAAGACAAGCTGGCCCAGGCGAAAGCCAACGGCGAGCAGGTGATGGCGATCGTCGCTACGGCCGGAACGACCGATGCGGGCGCAATTGATCCGTTAGCGGACATCGCGGCGCTGGCGGCAGAGCACCAGATCTGGATGCACGTGGATGCGGCATGGGGCGGAGCGTTACTGCTGTCTGAGAAGTATCGTCACTTCCTGAATGGCCTTGAGCTGGCTGATTCCGTTACCCTGGACTTCCATAAGCAGTTCTTCCAGACCATCAGCTGCGGCGCGTTCCTTCTGAAAGACGCGCGCCACTATGAGCTGATGCGCTACCAGGCGGCGTACCTGAACTCTGATTTCGATGAAGAGCACGGCGTACCTAACCTGGTATCGAAGTCGCTGCAGACCACGCGTCGTTTCGACGCGCTTAAGCTGTGGATGGGCCTCGAAGCGCTGGGCAAAAAGCAGTATGCCGAAATCATTGATAACGGCGTGACGCTGGCGCGTGATGTGGCTGAGTTTGTCAAAACCCAGCCGCATCTGGAGCTGGTGATGGAGCCGCAGCTGGCAAGCGTGCTGTTCCGCTTCCGTCCGGCAAGCGACGATATGGCGTTTGTTGCACTGCTCAACCAGCGTATCGGCGACGTGCTGCTGGCTTCCGGTAGCGCCAACGTCGGCGTCACCGAAGCCGACGGCGTCACCTGCCTGAAGCTGACGCTGCTGAACCCGACCGTGTGCCTGGAGGATGTGAAAGTCCTGCTGGCGAGCGTGAAGGCGACGGCTGAGCAACTGCTGAAAGCCTGAATTTTCAGGCTTGCTCGCGAGCCCTGACGGGCAGACGAATCCGGAAGCGTTTACGCTTCCGGATTTTTTTATCCTCGCGACCAAACGTCCTCGCGGTGGTTTTTGTGGCTTAGAGCACAAAAAATAAATTATGCGCCAACGCCGGGTCGATTTCCCCGCATCATAAACGCCTGTGATGGTGATGATGGGGGATGAGATGCGTAAAACGGAACTATTGGCTTTTCTACAAAATCAGACGGATTTTTTTGACCCCGATAACCTGAGCGACGTTTTTACCGCCAGCGACCTGGCTCAACGTTTTGCCATGCAGCGCAATACCGCCAGCCATTATCTCAATCAGCTGGTTGCTCAGGATGTCCTGGTGAAGATCAACACGCGTCCGGTCTACTTCCTGCATAAAAAGGCGTTCAGCCAGCAGTTCTTTCCACTATCCCGTAACGAGTACGCCAGCATGGCGGAACTGCTTGCTGAGAGCGATCGTCGGCCGGAGCCGGTCGACCATTTTTCACTGCTGACCGGGCATGACGGTAGTCTGCGAAAGCCCATTGAACAGATGAAAACCGCGCTGTTTTATCCTGACGGCGGGCTGCCGTTGCTTATCACCGGCGACAGCGGCACCGGGAAAAGCTATATGGCGGAACTGATGCACGCATACGCTATCGCCCAGGGGCTGCTGGCTCCCGACGCTCCTTTCGTCAGCTTTAATTGCGCGCAGTATGCCAACAACCCGGAACTGCTGGCTGCCAACCTGTTTGGCTATGTCAAAGGGGCTTTTACCGGCGCGCAGGGCGATAAAGCAGGGGCCTTTGAGGCGGCGAACGGCGGGATGCTGTTTCTCGATGAAGTTCATCGTCTGAACGCGGAAGGGCAGGAAAAGCTGTTTACCTGGCTGGATCGTAAAGAGATATACCGCGTTGGAGAGAGCGCGCAGGGGCTGCCTGTTTCGCTGCGGCTGGTTTTTGCTACCACCGAAGACATTCACAGCACCTTCCTGACAACCTTTATTCGTCGAATCCCGATTCTCATCAGCCTGCCGGATTTACAGCATCGCAGCCGCCACGAGAAAGAGGCGCTGATGCTGCAATTTTTCTGGCAGGAAGCACGAACGCTCAACGCACGGCTACAGCTGACGCCGAGGTTGTTGCAGGGGCTGACGCACTATGTTTATCGCGGCAACGTTGGCGAGATGAAGAATGTGATCAAATACGCGGTGGCTTCGGCCTGGGCCCGGCGGCCGGGCAGCGAAGTGCTTAATGTGACGCTGCACGATCTGCCGGAGAACATCGTGGCCGCAACGCCCGCGCTCAATGAGCCTCTCCCCCAGGAGGAGCCGCTGCTTGTTGAACCCCAGACCAGCCTGCACTGGCTACAGCGCGCGCGCGATCCGGCGCAGAGCCTGATTTACGATACCCAGTGCCGCGTGCTGGCGCTGTATGAAGCGGTGCTGAGTCAGAAAAGCAGCTGGGAGGAGGCGCAAAAAAGCATGGGCGAAGAGATTGAAACGCTCTTTGACCGGCTGATTTTCGATAACCCGGACGCCGACAGTGCCCATATGCTGTTGCTGGCCACGCAGCAGGTGCGGGAAGAGTTCTATCGGCTGGAAAAACGCTTCAATATTCAGTTTAACGGCAACTGTATTTATGCCCTGAGCCACTATCTTATCCATCGCTCCCGCCAGACACTGTCCACTTTAAGCCGCGAGAAAAGCCGCCAGCTGGAGAATTTTCTCGCGCAGAAATTTCCGCTGCTGTACCGCTTCTGCGAAGCGATTCTCGCCGCGCTGGCGCTGAAGCTTGATATCGAACCACGGCGCGTGGATCTGCTCTTGCTGGTACTGTGGCTGCAAAAAACCGGTGCCGTCAGCCAGCAGCAGGTGACCCGGGCGATCGTTCTGGCCCACGGCTATGCGACCGCCAGCAGTATCGCCAACGTGGCGAATCGGCTGCTGAAAAGCCAGCTGTTCGAGTCGTTTGATATGCCGCTCGATGTGACCCCCGAGGCGATCGCCAACCAGGTTCAGAGCTACATTGAGAGTCATGCGCTGGGTTCCGGGCTGATTATTCTGGTCGATATGGGCTCGCTAAAGGCGATTCACAGTCACTTTAATCGCCGCCTGTCGACGCCGGTCGCAATCGTCAACAACGTCTCGACCAGCATGGCAATGTATGTGGGAGAACGCATATTGCAGGGGGATATGCTGGAAGATATTGTGCGGGAGATTGACGGCGCGCTGGCCGTTGAGCATCAGCTTTATTACCCGCAAGCCGATAAACCCAGGGCCATTCTCACCACCTGCGCGACCGGTATGGGCGCGGCGGCTAACCTGTCGGCACTATTAAGCGCCAGCATCCCGGCTGCGCTGGCCATTGATATTGTGGCCTGCGATGTCGATACGCTGGCCTGCCCGGCACGTCGTGAGCCGCTGCTCAGTCGCTACGAGGTGCTGGCGGTGGTCGGCACTCTCGATCCTCATCTCGAGGCGCTGCCGTGGATCTCGCTGGATTCGCTGATGTCAGGCGAAGGCAGCAGGCCGCTGATGCGCATTTTTGGCGAGCTGGCGACGGCTGAGCAGGTGAGCGAAATTAATAACCTGCTGCTCAAAAACTTCTCGCTGCGCCGGGTCATTGAATCAGTAACGATCCTTGATACGGGGAAAGTGATAAACCAGGTGGAGCAGTTTTTACTGCGCTATGAGCACCTTGCCGGCTGCCAGGTGGCTAACGATCGGAAGGTGGCGCTGTATGTTCATATTAGCTGCCTGATTGAGCGGCTGATCCGTAATGCCTCGCCGACCCCTGATGCAGGGAAACAGTGTCCGGAGAGCGAACTGGTTATTCTGCGAGAAGCGTTTAGTGTCATAGAGAGCGGATATAGTGTCAAAATCCCCCGCGTTGAGCTTTGTTACATTCACGATATTCTGACGCGCGAGACAGAATATATCCAGCAAGATCAAGAGTTTTAACACACTTCATCTTTTCATTCTGAGCCTGACCGGTGCGCCACTGTTTCTGGCATGCCGGTTGCAATAAGAGAAAGCAGTGGAATGCGCTTTCGAGGTAAGGATGAAACGACACTATATTTTTGCCAGTCATGGCACTTTCGCAAACGGCCTGTTGAATTCCGTGGAGCTGATTCTCGGTAAGCAGCCGGATATTCACACCCTGTGCGCCTATGTAGATGATGACGTTGACCTGACCCAACAGGTCGAATCACTGCTGGCGAACTTTCCCGCCGACGATGAACTGATTGTGATTACCGATATCTTCGCCGGTAGCGTGAACAATGAATTTGTCCGCTTTTTATCGCGCCCGCACTTTCATTTATTGTCCGGTCTGAATTTGCCGCTAATTATCGACTTACTTATTTCCACGCAGGAAAGTGATACCGATAAATTAATTTCTGAAGCGCTAGCTAGCGCTAAAGAGAGCATTCAGTACTGCAATCATACCATTGCCAGTGCGACGACTATTGATAAAGACTTCTGAACACAGGAGGCGTCATGATTAAATTTTTAAGGGTAGATCATCGTTTACTTCACGGTCAGGTGGCTTTTTCCTGGACGCAATATGTTGGCGCAGACTGTATTTTAATCGCTAACGACAATGTGCCCAACGATGAACTGCGGAAAACCACGATCAAGCTTGCTAAACCGCCTTCGGTCAAGCTGGTGATTAAAAATATCGATGACTCAATCGAGTCGATAAAAAGCGGCGTCACGGATAAGTACAAACTATTTATTGTCGTGGAATCGGTGACCGATGCCTGGCGCATCGTGAATGCCGTGGAGGGTATCAAAAGTATTAATTTGGGTGGGATTAAAGCGAAAGAGGGCAGCCAGAATATATCTAAGGCGATTAATTTATTGCCGGAAGAAATCGTGCAGCTGCAGCAGCTCATCGACAGCGGCGTTGAGGTCGAAATTCGCCAGGTCCCGAACGATCGCAAACAGTTTTTAGCGGAATGCCTTTAATTCCGGAGGACAGATTATGGTAGAGGCTCTGTTACTCGGTCTGGTGGCGTTTATCGCGCAATCAGAATACGCGATGGGAACATCGCTCATTTCGCGGCCCATCGTCACCGGCCTGCTGACCGGATTAGTACTGGGGGATGTGCAAACCGGCGTCATCATGGGGGCTACGCTGGAGCTGGCGTTTATTGGCTCTTTCTCGGTGGGCGCATCGATTCCGCCCGATGTGGTCACCGGCGGCATACTCGGCGTGGCGTTCGCGATTACCTCCGGTGCGGGCACGGAGACGGCGCTGCTACTGGGCCTGCCGATTGCCACCCTGACGCTGATTTTGAAAAACGTCTACCTGGGGATGTTTATTCCCTGGCTCAGTCAGAAGGCCGATGGTTATGCCGAAGAAGCGGATACGCGCGGTATTGAGCGTATGCACCTGATTGCCGGATTCGGGCTGTCGTTAATGTTGGCGACGGTGGTCACGGTATCGTTTCTTGTCGGCAGTAACGCGGTGAAATCGCTGCTGGATGCGATCCCGGAATTTATTAAACACGGGCTCAGCGTGGCGACCGGCATTATTCCGGCGCTCGGCTTCGCAATGCTGGCCAGATTGCTGATTAATAAGAAAGTCGCGCCGTACTTTTTCCTCGGCTTTGTGTTGATGGCCTATCTGAAAATCCCGGTGACAGGTATTGCCATTCTGGGCGCGATTGTCGCGGTAGTGATGGTTAACGTCACTGCATTGAACTCACCCCGTACGACGACAGAACAAGGAGTCAGCGATGACGACGAAGATGATTTCTGAAGAGAATCTCGCGCCTCAGGAACAGGATGACACGCGCATCACGCCGCGCGACCTACGCCGGGTATTCTGGCGATCTTTCCAGATGGAGTTCTCGTGGAACTACGAGCGGCAGATGAATCTCGCCTTCGTTTATGCGTTGATTCCGGTGTTGAAAAAACTCTATCCACGTAAAGAGGAGCTGGCTGGGGCGCTAAAACGGCATCTGGTGTTTTTCAATACCACGCCGCATATCGTCACCCTGTTGCTGGGAATTACCACGGCGATGGAGGAGAAAAATAGCCAGCAGAACAAGATGGACGCCAGTGCGATTGATAACGTTAAAGCGTCGCTGATGGGACCGCTTGCCGGGCTGGGAGACTCTTTCTTCTGGGGAACGCTGCGGCTGATCGCCACCGGCATCGGCACCAGTCTGGCGCTGAAGGGCAACATCCTTGGGCCAATTTTATTTCTGCTGGTGTTCAACGTGCCGCACATCCTGGTGCGCTGGTTCTTCACTCGCTGGGGTTACGTACTGGGGACTGGCGTGCTGCAGCGGATCCAGAAAAGCGGAATGATGGAAAGCCTGACCTACGGGGCGTCGATTATCGGCCTGATGGTGGTAGGGGCGATGACTGCCTCGATGATTGATATCACCATTCCCATCTCTTTTGGTACCGGGGAGGCGAAAACCCAGGTGCAGGACATTATCAACGACATTATGCCTTGTCTGCTGCCGCTGGTGAGTTTTGGCATTGTCTACTGGCTGCTGGGGCGAAAGGTCAAACCGCTCACGATTATTGGCGGGATGGCGCTGGTGGGCATTGCTGGATCGTGGATTGGATTGTTTTAACGGGAGATGAATATGGTACCCACAATGATGACGTATATCCGCGAGGAACCTGAATGCCTGGCGCAGATCATCCGCGACTATCGGCAAAATCTGGCGGCAATTGAAACATTTGCCCGCCAGCATCCGGTACGCCGAATTCTGCTGTTGGCTACCGGGTCGTCACTGAATGCCGCGCTGTGCGCGCGCTATTTCTTCGAGCAACGCTTCGGCCTGCTGGTGGAGATTAAAGAGCCGTATAACTTTACCCATTATGAAATGATTGACCCACATACCGACCTGGTGGTGGCGATTTCACAGAGCGGAAAAAGCGCGTCAACACTGGAGGCGATGCGTAAGGTACAGGCGGCGAAGCTTCCTGTATTCGCGCTCACCTCTGATCCGCAAAGCCCGATTGCGAAGGCGTGTGACGGCGTTCTGGATATCAATACCGGTATTGAGAGCGTGGGCTTCGTTACCCGAGGTTTTAGCGCGACGGTATTGAATTTGTTGCTGATGGCCCTGTTGATTGCCCGAGGTCAGGGGAAAGCCAGCGCTGATGAAGAACGGCATTATCTCGCGGAACTGCGGCGGTTGGCGGCGGCAATCCCGGCGGCGATAACCCGTACCTCGCACTTTATCGAGCGGCACAGCGCGACGCTGCGCGACGGCGAGCGTTTTATCGCCATCGGCTACGGGGCGCTGGTGGGCGTGGCCAAAGAGTGTGAAACCAAATTCACCGAGACGGTACGCGTCCCTTCCAGCGGTTTCGAGCTCGAGGCCTATATGCACGGCCCTTATCTGGAGGCCAATGCCCGCCATATCATGCTGTTTATTGAAGACCAGCCGGATGAACGCAGCCGGGCGCTGCGCGACTACATGACGCCGTCTGTCGCACAGGCTTTCACGCTGACGCTCAACGACGAGGAGGATGAGCATACGCTGGCGCTGAACTGCCCGTGTGAACATCATCTGGCGCCGCTTCTGCTGGTGGTGCCGATCCAGATGCTGGCCTGGCATATCGCCGGACTTAAAGGTATCGACCTGGGAAAACGTATTTTTAACGACTTCGATCGCGTATTAAAAAGTAAAATCTGATTATTCAGGAGAAAACTATGTTGGGTTTTAATCAGGACGAGTACCTGACCAGTGCTCGCGAGATCATTGCTGCGCGCAAACAGGCGGAAGCCGTCGCCGATGATATTTATCAGAGTGGCTGTAGCGCATTATTTTTTGCCTCAGTAGGCGGTTCTTTGGCGCCAATGATGGCGATTAATGAATTTGCTAAACAATTAACCGACGTGCCGGTTTATCTTGAACAGGCAGCGGAATTGATCCATCACGGGCATAAGAAATTAACCAAAGACGCGGTGGTCGTGACCTTGTCTAAATCCGGTGATACGAAAGAATCGGTGGCGATTGCGGAATGGTGTAAGGGGCAAGGTATTCGCGTGGTCGCCATTACCCGGAATGCCGATTCACCATTAGCTGAGGCGGCGAAATGGCATATTCCGATGTGTCACAAAAACGGCGTAGAATATGAATATATGCTGCTCTACTGGTTATTTTTCCGCGTAATTTATCGTCATGGTGAGTTTGCGGATTATGAGCGCTTTGCCAGCCAGTTGGAATTATTGCCGGAAAATCTCTTACAGGCTAAACGGCAGTTTGATCCGCAGGCGGATAATATCGCTGCGCAGTATCATGACCGTGATTATATGATGTGGATCGGTGGAGCCGAGATGTGGGGGGAAGTTTACCTGTTCTCGATGTGTATCCTTGAAGAGATGCAGTGGAAGCGAACCAAATCAGTCAGCTCGGCGGAGTTTTTCCATGGCACTCTGGAACTGCTGGAGAAAGATGTTCCGCTGTTCCTGGTGAAAGGCGAGGGTAAATGCCGGGCACTGGATGAACGTGTTGAGCGCTTCGCGAAAAAGATAACCGATCATCTGGTAGTCATTGACCCACGCGACTATCCGCTAAACGGTATTGATGACGCTTTCCGTTGGATAATGGCACCGTGTGTCGTGTCAACGTTGCTGGTGGACAGACTGGCGGCCCACTTTGAACATCATACCGGGCACGACCTGAATATTCGCCGTTACTACCGGCAGTTCGATTACTAATGTGTCTGCGGCGGCCAGCGCTCTGGCCGCCGCAAATGTGACTCAGCGTTGTGAGACGTCTGCCAGCGCCGCGTCTTTATTCGGGAAGAAGGCCAGACGCCCTGGAATTGGCTGAATTCCGGCACGCGCCATGGTGCGCAGCGGCTGGAACTCGAGGTTTGAAACGCGCAGTTCGCAGCCGTCAGGCAATTTTTTGACAAAGCGCTGGAAGGCATCCAGGCCACCGGCATCCAGTACCGGCACTGCATCCCATTTCAGCACCACAATTCGCTTACCCGCAATCCGCGACTCCAGGTCGGTAAACAACCCTTCGGCGGCGGCAAAGAACAGCGGGCCAATCACCCGCAGCACCAGCACATCATCCGGGACGGTCACGTTGACCGCGGACAGTCGCGTCATGCGTGCAATGCGGCGCATAAACAGCAACGAAGCCAGCACGATGCCGACGCTAATGGCGATAACCATATCGAACAGCACGGTCAGCGACATACAGATAAGCATCACGATAATGTCGTCTTTCGGCGCTTTACGCAGCAGATAGACCACTTTGTGCGCTTCGCTCATGTTCCATGCGACCATCAGCAGCAGCGCAGCCATTGCTGACAGCGGCAGCCAGGAGAGCACGGGCGCGAGGATCAGCAGCGCCAGAATGACCAGAATGGCGTGGATGACGGCAGACACTGGCGAAGTGGCTCCGGCGCGAACGTTGGCCGCCGAGCGGGCAATCGCGGCGGTGGCGGTAATACCGCCGAAGAACGGCGCCACAATGTTACCCAGACCCTGGCCGATCAGTTCGCTGTTGGCTTTATGTTTGGTGCCGGTCATACCGTCGAGCACCACCGCGCACAGCAGCGATTCAATCGCGCCGAGCATCGCCATGGAGAACGCGGCGGGCAGCAGCGCGTGCAGCGATTCCCAGCTCAGGGTGAAACTGGAGCCCGGCAGATCCCACGGCAGAACAAACTGCGGCAGTAACTGCGGGATCCCGTTACCCTGGGTACCGTCGGCCAGAATATAGTGGAACTGGGAGCCAATAGTGGCAACGTGGCCGCCGAGCAGATTGACAATCAGCATCACAAGGCAGCCCGCAATCAGCGCGGGCAGGTGGCCCGGAAGACGCAGTCCAAGACGCGGCCAGAGAATCAGCGTGCCGAGAGTGACAATACCAATTGCGGCATCACCAAAGTTAATGGTCGGCAGCGCCATCACCAGCGCGCCCACCTTCTGTAAATAGTGTTCAGGGACATGCGCCATCTGCAGACCGAGAAAATCCTTAATCTGCATGGTACCGATGGTAATACCGATCCCCGAGGTAAAACCGAGGGTCACTGACAGCGGAATGTATTCAATCAGGCGACCAAAACGGGCCAGGCCAAAGAGGATTAAAAACAGTCCTGAAAGCAGGGTGGCGACCAACAGGCCAGCCAGACCAAACTGCTGAGATACCGGGTAGAGTATGACCACAAAGGCGGCGGTTGGCCCGGAAACGCTGAAGCGCGAGCCCCCGGTCAGCGCGATAACGATCCCCGCGACGGCGGAGGTGTACAGGCCGTACTGCGGCGCGACGCCACTACCAATTGCCAGCGCCATCGCCAGCGGAATGGCGATAATACCGACGGTGATCCCGGCGATAAGGTCTCGCATAAAGCGGGCCGAGGTGTACTTCTCCTTCCAGCAGGCGTCAATAAGCGCGCGGAAAGGCATCACTTGGGGAGAGAGTAATTTATTCACAATACTGTTTCATCCATGAGCGCATCATCTGTCACGTGAATGGCAGTGAAGTCGGCATAAATCATACAAATAAACTATACAGACAAAAAAACCCGCCGCAGCGGGTTTTTTAACCAAATCCGATTAATGTTCGAACATGGCGGAGATGGATTCTTCGTTGCTGATACGACGAATCGCTTCGGCCAGCATCCCGGACAGGGTCAGGGTACGTACGTTTGGCAGCGCTTTGATCTCATCGCTTAACGGGATGGTATCGCAGACAACCACTTCGTCAATGACGGAGTTACGCAGGTTATTGACCGCATTGCCGGAGAAGATCGGGTGGGTTGCGTAAGCGAATACGCGTTTTGCACCGCGTTCTTTCAGCGCTTCTGCTGCTTTGCACAGCGTGCCGCCGGTATCGATCATGTCATCGACCAGCACGCAGTCACGACCGGCAACGTCGCCGATGATGTGCATAACCTGGGAAACGTTCGCACGCGGGCGACGTTTGTCGATGATAGCCATGTCGGTATCGTTCAGCAGCTTAGCGATAGCACGAGCGCGAACCACGCCGCCGATGTCCGGAGAAACCACGATCGGGTTGTCCAGGTTCAGCTGCAGCATATCTTCAAGCAGGATTGGGCTACCGAATACGTTATCCACCGGAACATCGAAGAAGCCCTGGATCTGTTCAGCGTGCAGGTCTACGGTCAGTACGCGGTCAACGCCAACGCTGGACAGGAAGTCAGCGACAACTTTAGCAGTGATAGGTACACGAGCAGAGCGAACGCGACGGTCCTGGCGAGCATAACCGAAGTAAGGGATAACGGCGGTGATACGGCCTGCGGAAGCACGGCGCAGGGCATCAACCATAACGACCAATTCCATCAGGTTGTCGTTAGTAGGGGCACAAGTGGACTGGATGATGAAAATATCACCACCGCGTACGTTTTCGTTGATTTGTACGCTGACTTCGCCGTCGCTAAAGCGACCTACAGCGGCGTCGCCGAGAGAAGTGTACAGGCGGTTGGCAATACGTTGTGCTAGTTCCGGGGTGGCGTTACCAGCAAAAAGCTTCATATCAGGCACGAGAAGAACCTCAGGCATGCGTCCAGTGGTGGATGAATCGGGCCGAAAACTGTGCGGGCCAGGCCGATTTCATCCAGGCGGTGTATTAAAGAGCGCGATGCAACGTCTGGAACAGGGTGACGTTGTCACCGGAGCTCAGTTTGCCCGGCAGGGTTACTCATCACCATTCTTCTTTCGTCAGCAGAACTGACGGAAACCGAATGATTCAGAGCAGGGCTTGCTTCAATGGAGAGAGGTTGACACCTTTCGCCACAAAGCCTTGCAACCATTCCGGGGCTTGCTCAAGCACCTGGCGGGCAGCGAGTTCCGTGTCGAATTCAGCAAAGACACAGGCTCCTGTTCCAGTCAGGCGCGACGGCGCGTATTCTAACAGCCAGGAAAGCACATCATCAACCTCGCGAAAACGTTTTCTTGCGATAACCTCGCAATCATTGCCGAATTCACAATTTAATAACGTTTCTATTGACCTGACCGGGGTATTTCGTGGCAGCTCCGGATCGCGAAAAATGATCGGCGTCGGGATGCTGACGCCCGGATGGGCCACCAGGTACCATTTTTCCGCCACGTCGACCGGCGTGAGCACTTCGCCAACGCCTTCGGCAAACGCAGCGTGGCCGCGAACAAACACCGGTACGTCGGCGCCCAGCGTCAGTCCGAGCGTCGCCAGCTCATCTTCCGGGAGCCCACACTGCCAGAGATGATTCAGCGCGACCAGCACGGTGGCCGCGTTTGACGAACCGCCACCGAGGCCGCCGCCCATGGGAAGGCGTTTCTCAATGCTGATATCGGCGCCGCTGCCTGCGGGCAAACGACCCGTTTCCGCTGCGGCTTTCATCAAAAGACGTGCGGCGCGGATAATCAGGTTCTCTTCATCCGGCACGCCTGCGACTGGGGTGAGCAGCCGCAGCTGCCCGTCGGTGCGTGGCGTAATCGTCAGCGTGTCGCCGTAGTCGAGAAACTGAAACAGCGTCTGCAGCGTGTGATAGCCGTCAGGGCGCTGGCCGGTGATGTACAAAAACAGGTTCAGCTTTGCGGGAGAGGGCCAGGTGGTCGTCATTTGGCGATCCAGTTATCCATTTTCAGCTTGATGCGCTGGGACCCTTCGGTCAGTTCCATGTTAGACGGCAGCGCCGGCTGGGTTTTGCTGTCGTACCCGCTGTATACCACTTTCCAGGTCTTGCCGTTCTGGGTGTAGTTGAGTTCACTCAGGCGATACTGGTCGTCGAGCTTATAGTCGGTGGCGTCGCCCGGCAGGCCGAGGATCCACTGGCGCAGGCTGTTAAGCGGAATCGGCATGCCGGTCAGCTTGCCAATCATCTCTTCGCCGTCGGTGGCGGTATAGTGCTGGCCTTTGTTATCGGTCAGCTGCGCGGAGCCTGGCTGACCAACCAGCTCCAGCTCGGTGCTGCCCAGCGGGTTGGTCAGCAGCAGACGATAGTTGTCCTGACCGGTTTGCTGCCAGAAGAAGCGGGCATAGACTTTTTGCTGATCGGACAGGTAGGCAAACGCGCCGCGTGTCTGGTACTGGCTAAGCTGGCGCACTTCCTGCTGGTGCTGTTGCCACTGCGGCGAGGTCGGGCTTTTGCCTGGGCCTTTTGGCGCATTGACGGTACAGGCGGTAAGAACCAGTGCTGCTAAAGGCAGCAGACGAATCAGGCGAGGCAGGGCCATGATGACAATCCTTGATATGCGTTGCGATTATAACGCTTAATGCTAGCGTCGCTGGTGGGCAGCGTCTACGCTCAAGTTGTCTTAAATCATAAAATTAACCCGTAATACCTATTACTCCAAAAGGGGGCCGTCCCTTTTATTGATCTCGCGCATCCTGTATGATGCGCTCAGACTAACCTTATCAACGCTGGTACTACTCCCGCACAATGACCCTTTTAGCACTTGGCATTAACCACAAGACAGCCCCGGTAGCGCTGCGAGAACGCGTCACGTTTTCGCCAGACACGCTTGACCAGGCGCTGGAGAGCCTGCTGGCTCAGCCAATGGTGCAGGGGGGAGTGGTCCTGTCGACCTGTAACCGTACCGAACTTTATCTCAGCGTCGAAGAGCAGGATAACCTGCACGATGCCATCGTCCGCTGGTTGTGCGAATACCACGGGCTGAATGAAGAAGATCTGCGCCAGAGCTTGTACTGGCACCAGGATAACGACGCCGTCAGCCACCTGATGCGCGTCGCCAGCGGCCTTGATTCGCTGGTACTGGGCGAACCGCAGATTTTAGGCCAGGTCAAAAAAGCGTTTGCCGATTCCAGCCGCGGCCATCTGCACGCCAGCGAGCTGGAACGCATGTTCCAGAAATCATTTTCGGTCGCCAAGCGCGTGCGTACAGAAACGGATATCGGCG
The DNA here is from genome assembly GCF_028069715.1 of Kluyvera sp. Awk 3. Taxonomy (NCBI): domain Bacteria; kingdom Pseudomonadati; phylum Pseudomonadota; class Gammaproteobacteria; order Enterobacterales; family Enterobacteriaceae; genus Kluyvera; species Kluyvera sp. Awk 3. The sequence continues at coordinate 15,971 of NZ_JANEWH010000080.1, forward strand.
CCAGCGCGGTGTCGGTGGCGTTCGCCGCCTGTACCCTGGCGCGACAAATTTTCGAATCTCTCTCCACGGTGACTGTGTTACTGGTTGGCGCGGGAGAAACCATCGAGCTTGTCGCACGCCATCTGCGCGAACATCACGTGCAAAAAATGCTGATTGCCAACCGTACCCGCGAACGCGCGCAGCTGTTGGCTGATGAAGTGGGTGCGGAAGTCATTGCGCTTAGCGACGTTGACGAGCGCCTGAAAGAGGCCGATATCATTATCAGTTCAACCGCCAGCCCGCTGCCGATTATCGGTAAAGGCATGGTGGAGCGCGCGCTGAAGGCGCGTCGCAATCAACCGATGTTGCTGGTGGATATCGCCGTACCGCGCGACGTAGAGCCGGAAGTGGGGAAACTCGCTAACGCCTATCTCTACAGCGTGGACGATCTGCAAAACATTATTCAGCATAACCTCGCGCAGCGTAAGGCCGCCGCGGTGCAGGCTGAAACCATCGTTGAGCAGGAAACCAGCGAGTTTATGGCCTGGCTGCGCGCGCAAAGCGCCAGCGAAATCATCCGTGATTATCGCTCCCAGGCGGAAACGGTGCGTGAAGAACTCACCGCTAAGGCGATGGCCGCGCTCGAACAGGGCGGCGATCCGCAGGTCATCATGCAGGATCTGGCGCGGAAATTAACCAATCGCCTGATCCACGCGCCAACCAAATCTCTTCAGCAGGCTGCCCGTGACGGGGATGACGAACGCCTGCATATTCTGCGCAACAGCCTCGGGCTGGAGTAGCACAACTCTATTTATAACAAGGTGCATTTACGCCAATGAAGCCTTCTATTGTTGCTAAACTGGAAGCTCTCTACGAGCGCCATGAGGAAGTTCAGGCGCTGCTTGGAGACGCAGCAACTATTGCCGATCAGGACCGTTTCCGTGCGTTGTCCCGCGAATACGCACAGCTGGGCGATGTGGCCCGCTGCTACACCGACTGGCGTCAGGTTCAGGAAGATATCGAAACCGCGCAGATGATGCTCGACGACCCGGAAATGCGCGAAATGGCGCAGGAAGAACTGCAGGAAGCCAAAGCTAAAGAAGAACAGCTGGAACAACAGCTGCAGGTGCTGTTGCTGCCGCGTGACCCGGACGACGAACGTAATGCCTTCATCGAAGTGCGCGCCGGGACCGGCGGTGATGAAGCAGCGCTGTTTGCCGGCGACCTGTTCCGTATGTATACCCGCTATGCTGAATCACGCCGCTGGCGCGTTGAGATCATGAGCGCCAGCGAAGGCGAGCACGGTGGCTTTAAAGAAGTGATCGCCAAAATCAGCGGTGAAGGCGTGTATGGCCGTCTGAAGTTTGAATCCGGCGGTCACCGCGTGCAGCGCGTACCGGCTACCGAATCTCAGGGGCGTATCCATACCTCCGCCTGTACGGTCGCGGTATTGCCCGAAGTGCCGGAGGCCGAGCTGCCGGATATCAACCCGGCGGATCTGCGCATTGATACCTTCCGCTCCTCCGGCGCGGGCGGTCAGCACGTTAACACCACCGATTCCGCTATCCGTATTACCCACTTGCCTACGGGGATTGTGGTGGAGTGTCAGGACGAACGTTCTCAGCATAAAAACAAAGCGAAAGCGATGTCGGTGCTGGGCTCGCGTATCCGTGCGGCGGAAATTGCCCGTCGTCAGCAGGCGGAAGCCTCCGAGCGCCGTAACCTGCTGGGCAGCGGCGATCGCAGCGACCGTAACCGCACCTATAACTTCCCGCAGGGACGCGTTACCGACCACCGCATCAACCTGACGCTCTATCGTCTGGACGAGGCGATGGAAGGTAAGCTCGATATGCTGATCGAGCCTATCGTGCAGGAATATCAGGCTGACCAGCTGGCTGCGCTGTCCGAGCAGGAATGATGACCTGGAGAGAGTGGCTGCAACAGGCGATAGCGGCGCTTCAGGGGGGCGAGAGCCCTCGTCGCGACGCCGAGATCCTGTTGGGGCATGTTACCGGCAAATCGCGCACCCAGATTCTGGCCTTTGATGAGACCGAGCTAAGCGCCGCGCAGGTGGACACGCTGGCGGCGCTGCTGTCACGGCGTCAACGCGGCGAGCCGGTCGCGCACCTGGTGGGCACGCGTGAGTTCTGGTCGCTGCCGCTGTTTGTCTCCCCGGCGACGCTGATCCCGCGCCCGGACACTGAGTGTCTGGTGGAGCAGGCGCTCGCCCGTCTGCCGCAGACGCCGTGCCGTATTCTTGATTTGGGCACCGGCACCGGCGCGGTCGCGCTGGCGTTAGCCAGTGAGCGTCCTGACTGTCAGGTGACCGCCGTCGACTTTATTGCCGATGCCGTCGCCCTGGCGCAGCGCAATGCCGCTCATCTGGCTATCAACAATATTACGATTGTGCAAAGCGACTGGTTCAGTGCGCTGGACGACCAACGTTTTGCAATGATCGTCAGCAACCCGCCGTATATCGACGAGCAGGATGAACACCTGTCTCAGGGTGACGTGCGTTTTGAGCCCAAAACCGCGCTGGTGGCGGCCGATCAGGGGCTTGCCGACCTGGCCCATATTATTTCGCAAGGCCGCGTCTGGCTTGAACCCGGCGGTTATATGCTGCTGGAGCATGGCTGGAAGCAGGGCGCCGCGGTGCGTGAATTGTTTAGTGCTGCGGGCTATCGGCAGGCGCAAACCTGCCGCGACTACGGCGACAACGATCGTCTGACGCTTGCGCAGTGGCACGGATATTCGGAGGCGCAGGCGTGAATTTGTTCCAGTTCGTGCTTTATTTACATATCGCGTCGGCGATTTTCTCCGCCTCATTTTTTGCATTGCGTTACTGGTGGATGCACCAGCGTAGCGCCTTGTTTGACGCGCGTTGGGTGCGTGTGCTGCCGCATTGCGTTGACAGCACGCTGTTGCTCAGCGGCGTGGCGCTAATGGTGATGACGCGCTATTACCCCTTCACTGAAGAGGGGGGATGGCTGACGGAGAAACTGTTTGGCGTTATCATTTACATCTTTTTAGGGTTTGTCGCGCTTGGACGTCGTCGTCCGCGCAGCCAGCAGAGCGGGTTTGTCGCGTTTTTGCTGGCGCTGATGGTGTTGTGCATCATCGTTAAACTCGCCATCACTAAAGTTCCGCTGTTGGGGTAAGGTATGAAGTCACTGGCTGATTTTGAATTTAATAAAGCGCCGCTGTGCGATGGCATGATCCTTATTTCCGAATTGATTCGTGATGATTTCCCGTCGCAGAAGGTGCGCGAGCAGCTTGATTGTCTGTTGGCGCTGGCGCGTGAAGAGATTAGCCCCTCCTGGACGCTGACACGTCAGATGGAGCGTCTGATTGAACTGTTTTACCACGAATGGAATTTTGGTGATTCCTCCGGCGTGTATCGTCTGTCCGACGCGCTGTGGCTCGATCAGGTACTGAAGAATCGTCAGGGCAGCGCCGTGGCGCTGGGGGCCATTGTATTGTGGATTGCGGCTCAGCTCGACATCCCGGTCGTGCCGGTGATTTTCCCGACCCAACTGCTGCTGCGTGCTGATGTCGACAGCGAAGAGCTATGGCTGATTAACCCGTTTAATGGCGATACCCTCGATGAGCATACGCTTGAAGTCTGGCTGAAGGGGAATATCAGCCCGATGGCGGAGCTGTTTAACGAAGACCTCGATGAAGCAGATAACGCAGAGGTAGTGCGTAAACTGCTCGATACGCTGAAATCGGCATTGATGGAAGAGCGGCAGATGGAGCTGGCGCTGCGCACCAGCGAAGCGCTGCTGCAGTTTAACCCGGAAGATCCGTATGAAATTCGCGACCGCGGGCTGATTTATGCCCAGCTGGAGTGCGAGCATATTGCACTGAACGATTTGAACTATTTCGTTGAACAATGTCCGGAAGACCCGATCAGCGAAATGATTCGTGCGCAGATTAATACCATCTCGCACAAACAAATAACTCTTCACTAAACGGTAATAACCTCGGTTATAATCGCGGAAATACCCTAACAAGGCGATCTTATGAAAGAAAAAGTGGTTAGCATTGGTGATATCAAGGTAGCAAACGATCTGCCGTTTGTTCTGTTCGGCGGCATGAACGTGCTGGAATCACGCGACCTGGCGATGCGTATTTGCGAACACTACGTGACCGTGACCCAGAAGCTGGGCATTCCTTACGTATTTAAAGCTTCATTTGATAAAGCCAACCGTTCTTCTATCCATTCCTACCGTGGTCCAGGTCTGGAAGAGGGGATGAAGATTTTCCAGGAACTGAAGCAAACTTTCGGCGTTAAGATCATCACTGACGTCCACGAAGCCAGCCAGGCGCAGCCGGTTGCCGATGTGGTTGACGTGATCCAGCTGCCGGCGTTCCTCGCTCGTCAGACCGATCTGGTAGAAGCGATGGCGAAAACCGGCGCGGTTATCAACGTCAAGAAGCCGCAGTTCGTCAGCCCGGGCCAAATGGGCAACATCGTTGACAAATTCATTGAAGGCGGCAACGACAAAGTGATTCTGTGCGACCGTGGTTCCAACTTCGGTTACGACAACCTGGTTGTCGATATGCTGGGCTTTGGCGTGATGAAAAAAGCGTCCAACAACTCCCCGGTTATCTTCGACGTGACTCACTCTCTGCAGTGCCGTGACCCGTTTGGCGCAGCAAGCGGTGGTCGTCGCGCACAGGTTACCGAGCTGGCCCGTGCCGGTATGGCGGTAGGGATCGCGGGTCTGTTTATTGAAGCGCATCCGGATCCGGACCACGCACGCTGTGACGGCCCGTCCGCGCTGCCGCTGGACAAACTGGAACCGTTCCTGAAGCAGATGAAAGCCATCGACGACCTGGTGAAAGGGTTCGACGAACTGGATACCAGCAAGTAAGTTTTGCTACTGCATTGAAAAGCCGGCCCGTTTATCGCGGTCCGGCTTTTTTTATAGCCGCAAAAAAGGCCGCAGCTGTTACCCCTGCGGCCCGTTTCGGGCGCACGTTGCCATTACGGCAGCCTGACGCCCTCAGTGCGTTACTTCCTGTTACGCCACCCGCTCACAATCGCTGCGGTGATGATCCCCGCAATGACAGGAGCGGCAAGATCGTGCCAGAAAGCGACGCCAAACTGCGCGAGCGTCATATAGCCGCCTCTATTGTAATAACAACGGTTCGCGGCTATTCTTGAAGGGTCTGGTTTCAAGATAGCCCCCCGTTATGCTGTCAGGTTTACGCCTCTCAACGTGCGGGGGTGTTTCTATCCAGCAACCTATGCCGCCAGGGATCAAGCCCCCGCAACATTGCGCCTCACCGGAGCAACTCCGGCTTAGCGCAGATTCTACGTGTACATCCTGAACCACTTCACTTAGCGAACGCGCGCGATGCGTGAGGCGTTCCAGCTTTTCTGCGCGCGTTGCATTCTATTAGCCGTATACTCGCGTCGGCTCGCAGTATCAGGCAAATATCGTCATCAGATAGGCGGCAAACAGCGCCAGGTGTGCCGCGCCGTTCAGTACGTTAGTGCGTCCGGTGGAGAACGAGATGTGGCACAGAATTAACGACGCGACCATCACGATCATCTCCGGCATACCCAGACCAAACATCAGGTCGTTGCCGGTCATAAAGGCGATCAGCGTGACGACCGGTACCGTCAGGGAGATGGTTGCCAATACTGAACCAAAGAACAGATTCATGGCGCGCTGAACCTGGTTGTTCAACACCGCCTTCAGTGCGCCCAGCCCTTCCGGCGAGAGAATCAGCAGCGCCACCAGGAAGCCAGTAAAGGCCACAGGCGCGTTCATGCTGGTCAGCAACGTCTCCAGCGGGTTAGCATTCATTTTGGTGACCGCAATCACCGCCACCAGATGGACAACCAGCCAGATCGCGTGCCACATGCTGCTGTGCGCCGAAGGCTTACCGTGGTGCGGGTCATCATCATCGCTGTCATCTTCGTGCTCGTAGACAAACAGGCTCTGGTGGGTTTTGGTTTGAATTAACAAGAATACGCCATACATCGCGGCGGAGATCAGCGCCACCAGCAGCGATTGGCCGATCGTGAAATTGGCGCCCGGCAGTGAGGTCGGGAATACCAGCACAATAATGGCCAGCGGAAACAGCGCAATTAAATACTGTTTAATACCGAAAAGATTCATATATTGCGTGGCAAATTTACGTCCGCCAAGCAATAACGAGAAACCGACCAGGCCGCCGGTGACAATCATGATGATGGAATAGAGCGTATCGCGCATAAGCGTTGGCGCGGCGTCGCCGGTGGCCATCAGTGCGGATATCAGGCTGACTTCCAGAATAACAACGGAAAGGCTTAAAATCAGAGAGCCATAGGGCTCGCCAAGGCGGTGGGCTAATACGTCCGCGTGGCGGACTACGCTAAATGCGCTGCTAAGAATGCCGACCAGCGCTAAGGCATTGATGGCAATAACCACTGGCAATGACTGACTGCTTCCCCAGAAGAACAGGATTGCCAGCGCCACCACCGGGAAAATGAGCGACGTCTCCTTGTGGCGAGTTTTCACCGCCTCATGTGCGTGAGTCATGTGTTTCTCCATGTATGCAGGTATTTATAATTATAGAAAAAATCAGTGACGTAAATTAACAAATTTTTCGACCTGGAATGCGATCTTTTACTAAAGT